>JANQRM010000159.1 GCA_028284565.1 Anaerolineae bacterium
TAACTTGGCAAGCAATTGGTGTTTTTCGTCGCGGGTGTTCAGGAAGAGGGTTAGAAGCCAAATGGTCAGCAGCGCGGTTGCAAAACTTTGGAAGAAGCCAGATACCCATGCTTGGAGTGAGTTGGGGTTTGCTCGGAGAGATATGAGGAAGGAGACTGTGATCGTCACGAAGAAAATTTGATGCCAATTGGCATTGGAGAGTTCTTGTAAACGTCGCATGACCCGGACCTCGTTCTCACTGAGCTTACAAGACAAGCATAGCATTATTTTGACCTGCTCTGCCCCTCAATTATTGGGGGGTGACAGGGTTGATTTGAAGGCGATTCATTCAATAAGCGTTTTTTAGGCGATCCATCTTTTATAGTGGGAGATGTCTTGTCTTTCACAAAGGATTGCATTATGAACATTACACAGCGACGAGTGGGGAGTATCTTGTTTTTGGTGATATTGAGCCTGCCTATTACATCGGTTCTCGTCCAATTGTTCTTTAGGCTTGTTCTTTAATGTTGAACGTGGGTGTTTGGTCAATAATCTTGTTTGACCCTTCGTGACTGCATGGTTTCGTTGTTTTGAAGTGATATTTACTTAGGTTGAATTCTTGCTATCCGATGGTTTACGTTTGTGGGGTTCTGTGATGATTTGCTTGTTTAGTATACGGACTTCGCCTACCATGAGTAAGCGCATGTCTTCCACAAGGTAATCTGCAAGGCCTTCATCTGAAATATCGTCGCCTTCAATATCGAGCCGAAAACCTTGACCTTGCATGCCCCCACCGTTTGTAAAATCAATCTCGAAGTCAAATAGTACTCGTTTGTCCATGGTGATGTTTTCTTTTCTCTGAATCGTGATTACTCTATGGTTATGGAAACGATTATCGCGTGAGTTGTGCGATGATGGTCTCGGCTTCTTCTATCGAATTGACCATGTGGAAACGGTTTCCTGTCATTTGAGAAACCGCACTGCCAAGCAAGTGTGTTGCACTCTTTGCCCCGACAGTTAACAGTACCTCATTCGTTGGACTGCCTCTCATTTCTGCAATGATCTCTCTAAAGTGCATGATGTGCTTGGGATTGTGAGTTAGGTCGGTGATATCGATGATGGTGTAGACAGTTGTCGAAATGTTTTCGATGAATGCTCGGCTTTGATGGTAGGCTTCATTAATTGCTTCTATAGTCACCGAATCATAATAGCGCATCATCAAGATTAGGTCTTGTTTGTACCAAGATACAGTTGCTGGCATGAAGCTATCCCATTTTGCATTCCCCCCCATTGCATCACCCTACCATAAGTTTTGTTTCTGTAGTGGTGAGTTTGTTGGTTTCTCTTCCTATTTTGGGGTGAGTTTAATCGGAATGCTAGCCTAATGTGATGACTTATCTTCTAATGCGTGCCATGGTCAGCATATCGGCAAATTTGCCATCGCGTACGCCAAAATCAACGTGCTTGCCTTCAATTTCAAAGCCATATTTCTGGTAGAGCTTAACAGCGGGACTCTCTGCCCAGACTTCGAGATAGAAACGCCGTGCCAGCAAATAGTTATCGGCAAGGTCGATGCAGGTTTCTAAGAGTGCAGTGCCAATGCCTTTGCCTTGCATGTCGTCGCGGACAGTCATCATATTGAGGTGGGCGACGTGGGTCATACGTGGGTAGGGATAGGTTTCGACTTCGGCAAAACCAACAACTTGCTTATCTAAAACGGCGACATAACGATGGGCATTTGGGCTGGGATTGAGGCGGTCTGCCATAGACGCTAATGATGGGTGAGGCATTCGCAATGTGCCTCGAATGACATTTGCGCCCTGATAAATCTTATGGAGTGCTTCTAGATCGGTTGGTTCTGCACCTCGAATGGTGATGCTCATAGCTTCCCTCCTTGTATGAAACGATTGTCCTGATAAATCTAACCCATTGTATGAAAAATGCCACAAGACTCATTTAAGGGTAAACTCAGAGAATCTTTTGATAAGGAGTGGATTAACGATGAATATTGGTTTTCTTTCGACACGGCTGGCAGGTGTGGATGGGGTCAGCTTGGAGGTGAAGAAGTTGGTGCATGTCCTGCGAGAGATGGGGCATGATTGTTATTATTGTGCTGGAGAGTTGGATGCTCAGAGTGATGTAGTGGGGTATCATGTGCCGAAGATGCACTTTACGCATCCTGATATTGACCGTCTAACAACCGAAGCCTTTGCTTCGCCCTCGCCACCCGCATCTTTATTTAGAGAATTGTATGCCATCGCGGATGAACTGCGTGGTGAAATCGCACACTTTGTTAAGCGCTATGAAATAGACTTACTGATTCCACAGAATGCTTCAACGATTCCAATGAATCTACCCTTGGGAGTGGCAATTCGCGATTATGCGGAACGGTCGCGGATTCAGGTACTGTGTCATCATCATGATTTTTATTGGGAACGAGAACGTTTCCTCAACAATGGGGTGCAACATATTCTCAATACGGCGTTTCCGCCCAAAGGTGAGAATATTCAGCATATGGTTATCAATACGATTGCTCAGAATAGTCTCCGTAATTGGTATGGGATTGATGCGAGTTATCTGCCGAATGTGTTTGATTTTGAGAATCCGCCCCCACGGCCTGACGATTATGCGATGTCGTTTCGTGAGGACTTGGGATTGCATGATGAGGATTTGATAGTTTTACAACCGACGCGGGTGATTCGCCGCAAAGGGATTGAGAAGGGGATTGAACTGCTCCGCAAGTTGGATGACCCTCGCCTGATTTATCTCATCACGGGCTATGAAGGAGATGAAAAAGGGGAGTATGGGTCGTGGTTGCAAGAAGAAGCGGAACGTGCTGGAATTCGATATCGGTTTATCGCAGACTATGTAGATGATTTTCGTGGCGAGTGCGATGGGCATCGGGTGTATAGTTTGTGGGATATTTATCCGCACGCGCATTTCATCACGTATCCGAGCACGTATGAGGGTTTTGGGAATGCGCTGATTGAAACGCTCTATTTTCGGAAACCTTTGATTGTCCACACCTATTCGGTGTATCTGGCGAATATCCAATCGGTTGGCGTGCAATCTGTGGAGTTTTATCACGACATCACAGAGGACACCTTAGCGCAGACTCGACGATTGATTGATGATGAAGCGTATCGCAGGGAGATGGTTGAGCATAACTATCAGGTTGGGCTAGAACATTTCTCTTATCAGACATTACGAGAGACATTGGCAAAACTTGTGTAACAGGTACTAACCTTCAATATCGAGTAAGCCTTCATCGACTTCGGCATTGCGTACGAAGAGTATCGTCCCCATGTCACTGGCAAACTTTTTCATGTTTTCTTCATGAATGGGTATTGTATCGAGCGAGGGAACGGGTAAGCCGACGAGCGATAAATCGGAATCTTGACTTTCTTCGGCAATCATTTGATAGATACTTTGTGTTGGGTCCTTTTGGATGACGACGGGTTCGGCATCCACCCGAATCTCGTCGAGTAATTCGGTCATGTGGTCTTTGATGCCGGCAACGGCTTCTTCTGATTCTGCGATGCGTAAAATTCGTAGCTGGGCTTTCTGCCATGAGACATCTTGTTGGATGAGATGAGCAAACAGGAGCATTAAATCAGCATTCCCGCCCCGACCTCGCCACCAAACATCGATGCGTTCTTTGTTGCCGTAGCCACGCGCTTCATCGTATTTCAGTATGATGACCGATTTTTTGAGGAGGGTAAAATCGTATAGAATCTTAAACAAGGTCGACAAATTGTCACTCCACCCCAATAAGATCACGTTGGATTCCAAGTTCCCAAGTCCATGCGCCTGTGCCACGGTTAATGCCCCCGTTTTAAAGTGGGGTACGATTTCCACTTCTGCGAAGGCTTTCAAGTGCGATTCTTCGATAAAATTCTTCATATGTTTGCGTGCAAGCTCACGCATGCGTATTTTGTTGATATCGTGAACATCGCCGATGATAAATTGGAACAACGTGACAATCCCTTGCCCTTGACTGAGCCAATGAGCCACTTCTGTCAATTGTTGACGGTTGTGGGGTTGTCCTGTAAAGACCATCACGTTGGGTCGCCAATTGCGGACATGAGGGGTATGCGATTCCAAATTCAATAAAGCGTAACGGGCAAGTGCAAACCAAATCCCACTGCGTACATCACCCCATGTGCGTTGTAGGCGACGACGTTGTAAGTAAAAATAAACCCCAGCACTCACCACAATGGCGATGACCGTGGCTAGAGGATGAATCAGGAACATGGCGGCATAACAGCCAATTGCTCCGACAAGTGAGATAAACCACGGTATCTTGAAACGCGGTCGAAAACTTGGATTAGCGACTAGTTTTTCAATGGCGGCGGAGAGATTGACCATGCCATAGGTGTTGAGGAAGAACATCGTAATCACCGGAGCAACCGCATTTAGATCACCGCTCCAGATTGTGAGGAAGGCAATGGCTCCAGTCACTAAGACGGCGACTCGTGGTTCGGTAGGGCTACCCAGTCGGTTGCCCAACCACTTAGGCACAATGGAATCGAAGGCGATGGCTTGTAGTGTGCGTGGGGCGGCAAGGACACTCCCCAGAGCAGAGGACAAGGTGCTTGCCCAAACACCAGCAAATATAAGTGCAGGTACGAGTGCCATGCGCTCCATGGCTAAACTGTCGTTGATGAGTTGGTCGGCGGGACCATTGAATGCCAAAATAATGGCGACAATGAAATAGACGATGGCGGTCACAATAATGGAGGCAATCGTGCCGAGTGGAATGCTCTTGCTAGGGTCTTTCAAATCGCCGGATAAGCTCGTGCCAACCTCAATCCCTGTCACAGCTGGGAAAAAGACTGCAAACACCCCCCAAAAGGTGATGTTATCGGTGAAGTTGGCTGTTAAGAGTGGTTCGGATTCAAACCCGATACTCAAACTGCCCAGAAAAAATGAGATCAGGGACGCAATCAAGACGGCTAGAATGAAGAACTGTATTTTGAGGGCGAAGTCTGCGCCGATGTAGCCGATGCCGACAAATATTGCTGTGACGACGCTTGCAATGATTCGGGGGTCTATGGCGTGGAATATTTCAAATGTAATAATCGTTTCAGTAAAGCCGATAATGTAAAACGCAAGCGACATGGCTTGTGATAAATAGAGGGGGATGCCGATTGAACCGCCAATCTCTAGTCCTAATGATCGGGAGATGAGGTAGTAGTTTCCGCCTGCTTTGACCTCGATATTGGTCGCAATAGCAGATAAAGATAATCCTGTGAGGAAGGAAATGAGGTTGGCGATACCAATGATGAGTAAGGCGTTCCATAAGCCAGCTTGACCCACGACCCAACCGATTCTCAAGAAGAGAATGAGTCCCAAAATGGTCAGGATGTTGGGAGTGAAGACTCCTGCGAAAGTCCCAAAGCGACGTGTTGAGGCGGATACGGATGATCTCATGCGTGAGTTGATTTCTCCAATGACGAGTACGGTGATCCAGATGCATTATGGCTGTTCGTTGAAGTTGTGACAACAGTGGATACGAATCTTCATGACACTATCGACGTATCATTAGTTACGATGCGTTTAGTTAAGCTACAATTGCCTCATGCGCTTTGATACGAAACTTGCGAGCAACTATCTGATTTGGTGGTTGCAATATGCTGACCATGTGAATGCCATCCTCGATGATGGGCATGATTTGGTGTTGCTTGAACTGGTTACGGGTGAGCGAATCCTCATTTATTTGGAAGAACGTCTATTATCCCCAAAAACAATTGCGGCTACCTATCGGGAAAACAGTCGACAGGGGATATATACGCTCTTTTTCTTCTGGTGTGATATGTTGCTCCCACCACCGAATCGGCAATATCTATTGGATGATTGGATGGTGACGATGATTCAGTTGCATGGGGACATCATATATGGCTATGAAGTATTGGGAGGGCGAGTATATTTCTTCCCCGTCAATTTTGAGGGCAAAGGCTATGAGCGTCGCATTACGTTTGGTTGGGTAGTGGATTTTTCGACGCTGGGTTGTCATCATGTCAATCGGGCAGGGGAGACGTGGTATGTGGCAGGCTTTGGGCATGAGCGTCCGCGTGAATCCAACGAGAAAGGTATTCCAGCGACATTGGAGGGGTATTATGCGATTTTGCAATTGCCAGTGGGTGCGGGGTTAGCGGAAGTCAAAATAGCTTATCGCGACTTGGCGCGACAAATCCATCCTGATGTCAATAACGCCAGTGATGCGACATGGCAGATGCAACTGTTGAATGTGGCGTATCAGCAGTTGGTGGCACATTTAGTCGACGATGAAAGATGACTGCAGTTTTCCACCAAGAATCAAAAAAGGACAAGCGATGCCTGTCCCTTTGGTTATTCAATTGGTGTTGTATTTAGTATTCGTTGACGACGGAAACAGCACTGGCTTGTAAGCCTTTTCTGCCTTCTGTGATTTCAAATTCTACAGTTGCGCCTTCCTCTAAAGTACGGAAGCCGGAACTTTGAATTTCCGAATAATGAACGAAGAGGTCATCACCTTCGGGGCGGGAGATAAATCCGAAGCCCTTGTCGGCGTTGAACCACTTAACTGTACCTTGCACACGTTCTGCCATTGTTACTCACTCCTGAAAGATCGGGTGTTGCCTATTAACCAACCGTTCACACAACCGCCCAATGGGTTGCTGTGTTGCTTTGGAGATACCTTGGCGTTCTGTGAAAAAGGCGACTTACGAGGAAACGCTTTTTGCTACAAACCACTGTGTACTCTCTTTGCGGGGTCTTAGGGTGCTTCACCATTGCACCAATGTAGATGAGACACCATGTCTCGAAATAATCCACATTGCTTACTTAGCATAGCAGATTTTGGTTGATTGCAAATACCAAATTACTTTGATTTTCATTTCTAGGATGGGTTCAGACATGAATCCCAAAACCTCAACAATGCAGTGTTTTTTGTTACTTATTTTTTGTTCATAGATTAAAAAAGGAATATTTGTGCTAAAATGAACCGTTGTGAACTATATAGGTCTTCAAAGGAATAAAAATGTCGGATGAACAATCAATGTACAATATCCCAAAATTCCAAAATCAACAAAAACAAATAAGCGATTACAAAGCATTGCTTCCAGTATTATCTGTCTTTGGAATGAGTCGTGAAGAAATTGAAAAGTTAGCAAGTCAGCTTGATGCAACTGAAAGAGAATACATGAAGTTAATAGCAAGCATTGTTGAATTTAATGAGAAATTCGCAAGTCTAGGTTGGATAGCTCATGAAAATATGAAAGTAGAGATCATTGAATCGGCAGTGAGGGAAGCCAACAAGGAACACTTCGATAAAGCTGAGGACATTCTGTTAGAATATTATAATCCTCAAACACTCAGAACTCTCTTACATCGAATGAATCAAATCAAGAAGTGCAAACCTCGAATGCGATTATTGCTTCTTGCATTAGAGGATTATCAAGAAGAAAGATATCACGCATGCATTCCTGTTGTACTCGCGCAAATTGATGGGCTTGTAAATGATCTGCATGAAAAGAATAAAGGGATATGGTCTGAAGGAGTAGATTTAGAGGCTTGGGATTCTCTATCTGCAAACAAATTTGGATTGAAGATAATTGCAGATTACTTTAAAACGACAAGAAAAAAGACACGTTCAGAAACCATTACCTTACCATATCGTCATGGCATAATTCATGGTCGAGATTTAGGTTATGATAACAAACTTGTTGCGGCAAAGACGTGGGCAATGCTGATTGCATTATCGGATTGGGCTTTTAAGGCAGAAGATGGGAAATTAAATCCACCAACAGAAAAACCAAAAAAGGGCATAATCGAGAGCATTAAGGACCTTGCTAAACAGTCGAGAGAAATTCGAGCAAATAAAGAACTCAGGAAGGAATGGTTGCCAAGAGAGATAATCGTTGGGAAGGATGTTCCGATAAGTGCTGAACCAGAACAATATGCGGAAAATTCGCCTGAAAGGAAAGTAGCTGAATATTTTCATTATTGGAAGCAAAGAAATTATGGATATATGTCTAAATGTATTCACTATGGTACTAAAAAGGAAGTACGTCCTTCTCCGGGAATCGTACGAGAGGCATTTGAACATAAAGAGTTTGTTTCATTCTCAATCCAATCCATAAAGGATGCTATTCCTGAATTAACAAGAATAGAAGTTAATGTGGAATTCAAACGCAACAATCAAATAGAAAGTAAATCAATACAATTCAATATGAGCTACTATAATGACGAGGGAACAATTGAGATAAGAACAAAAGGAAATGGAAGTTGGTTCATTCCAAATTGGAGAATAAACTAACTTCTTGTGATTTACATGAGATAAGTTAAAGGATACTTGAATGGATGAAGCAACAATACGGGAAGCCATGCGTCAATATATTGCACGTGAGTTAATTCGGGATGAGAGTTATCAGATTGCAGATGATGAGGGCATTATCACGAATGGATTGATGGATTCATTTGCATTGGCAGAGTTGGCGGTTTATGTGGAAGATGAATTCAATGTCTATATCCCTGACCCCGATTTAACTGTAGCCAAGATGGATACCCTCAATCAGATGGTCGCGCGGGTGATGCGTGATATTGAGTAGTATGAAATCTCTCCTCGATGCCCAAACATTAATTAACGACGACAATTCAAAACGTGCAATTGTTTATATCGAAACAGGACAGGAAGACCAGATAATCACCCGTGCAGAGTTTCGGGAGCAGGTGACTCAGTATGCGAATGCATTGGTTGCGTTGGGTATTCGTCCGCGGGATTTGGTGATTCTGGCGCATACGCAAAACCTCGAAAGCATCTATGCTTTTTGGGGAGCGATGATGATGGGTGCGATTCCGTCCATGTTCCCCACATTAACTGAAAAACTCGACCGTCACATTTATATGCAGAACATGGCAGAGTTGGTCGGCTTCTCCGATGTGAAGGCAATTTTGACCACAGATGATTTTGCATCGGAATTGTCGCAGGCGGTGTCTTGTCAAGTCATCGGCTCGGCAAAGTTATTGGCATCGGCTGGGGAGGGGCAGGTTGATTATCAACCGAATCCAGATGAGATTGCTTTCTTACAACATTCGAGTGGGACTACCGGTTTGCAGAAAGGCGTGGCACTATCTCATCGTGCTGTGTTGAATCAGTTATCAAGTTATGGGGATGCGCTGACGTTAAGGGCTGAAGATGTCGTGGTGAGTTGGTTACCACTCTATCATGACATGGGCTTGATTGCAGGATTCATCTTACCCTTGATACGAGGGCTACCGTTGGTGCTGATGTCACCTTTTGATTGGGTGAAACGTCCGGCGATATTGTTTCGTGCTATGGATACTTATGATGGGACGCTCTGTTGGTTACCGAATTTTGCTTACAATCATTGCGCGCGTCGAATACGCCAACGAGATTTGGACGCCTTATCCCTCGGTAAACTGCGGGCTTTCATCAATTGTTCTGAGCCGGTGCATCATGACAGTCATCAACTCTTTCTGGATAAATTCGCGTCATTGGGTGTCGAATCACACCATTTGACGGTTAGTTATGCGATGGCGGAGAACACCTTTGCGGTGACTCAAACACCCATGGGACAATCCCCGACTCTGGACATTATCAATCAACAGGCATTGGAAGACAAGCTCCTTGCTGAACCCACAATAGCCGATAATGAACTGGCACGGGTGATGGTCTCTTGCGGCAAGCCGATTGCGAATACACAGGTGAAAGTTGTGGATGATAACGATAACATCCTGCCAGAACGTCATGTTGGAGAGCTATTGGTGCAAAGTGATTGTATGTTGACCGAATATTATCAGCGTCCTGACCTTGACCCCTTCACTACGGATGGCTGGTATCGCACAGGGGACAGAGGTTATCTGGCAGAAGGTGAAGTTTACATCGTCGGACGCTCGAAAGACCTGATTATCAATGCTGGTAAGAATGTCTATCCTCAAGATATAGAAGCGATTGTCAATAAAGTCGAGGGTGTTCATGCCGGGCGCGCGGTGGTTTTTGGCGTATGGGATGACCGCGATGGGACAGAATTGCTGGCTGTCGTTGCAGAAGTAGATACAGATGATGAAGCTGAGCGCAAAACCATCTGGCAAAGTATTCGGCAAATGGTTGCCCACCAAACGCAAGTGACGATGAGCTATGTGCATCTGGTGGGGCAGGGTTGGCTCATTAAAACATCGAGTGGCAAAATCGCGCGTTCGGCAAATCGAGATAAGTGGCTAACGGAGACAAACCGTCAATAGGCAAACCGTTGTATCCTAGAAAGACCACGCTCTATTCAGCAAAAGGCAAACAAGTATGCGGTTGGCTAGGCTTTGGTTCATCTTGATACTGCTATGTTTAACCCCGTTATCTATTTACGCTCAGGATTTTGGAAGTATTCCAATTACTATTAATAATGCGAGTGAATTGACACTGATGGCAACCTATCGGCATCCTTTTCCGCCAATTGTCGCCAGTTCACCCAATGGACGATGGTTGGCTGTTGGGAGACATTCTGCTCATGAGGGCGGGGGAGGCGGGCTTGATAGTTATCCACCATATCAGATGCCCATAGAATATCGCCAATCCGATACGATTCTCGTTTTTGACTTACAAAATCTGGTCAATGATCCTACTATCTTACGTGGCAATGGTTTGTATCTTAAGCAAATGACTTTCACGGATTCCAGCTTGCTTTTGTTATCGATATCACAGGACGAAGACCAAACCTTATTGGAATGGCAGATACAAGGCAGTGGGTTTACAGGTCCAGAGATCATCTTGAGGGATATTGATACGGCTTTTGCTGTCAATGCAGATAATTCCCAAATTTATTATTTTTATGAGGAGAAGGCGTTTAGTTTCAATCGCAATACGGGTGTGACACAACAATTCACAGCGAGTTATATCCCTGAATTGACCCAACCCAGAACGATTGCAACAGGTAACTTTTTTAGTGATGAAGCGGTTGCTTTTGTGGATGGCGAATGGGGGACGATTATCTGGCGATTGAATAGACCCAATGATCCAGCTGAACGATTACTGGTGGGTGCAGGTGACCGAAGCACACCCATTTTTGATGCCCCCACTTTGATTATTTCGGATGGTTCGTCACTGTTGCGTGAGGTGCAAGTTGCCCTACCGCATATTATTGTTCCAGATTTTGCGGAGCTTTTGGACTATAATCTCAGCCCTGAAGGTGATTTGATTGTGACTGTGGTATCGGATGGTGACAGTAATCATCTGGCGATATGGGATGTGAGTGTTCCTTATGAACCGGGCTTGCCTGCAGTGACTGAGCCACTTGTCTCCTTTCCCTATGGTGGCTTAAATGATGTCCATTTTACAGCCGATGGTACGAAAATCGTTGCTATATCTGATTTTGAAGTGCGTTTGTGGTCGTTGCCAAATAATCTGCTTACATCGAATCGAGCATCTATTTTAAGCCATCAGAATATCTTGGCGTATTGTGACAATACTAGAGATACACCCGAAACTTATCCTAGGAATACTCAAATAAGCGTTGTGTGGAGTTGGTTTGCAACAGAGGAGACCTTGATACTCGACCATATCCGTCATGCCAATTATGAGGTTCGGATTGATAATCGTATCCTCTACCATTGGGTATTTGCGACTCAAATTCGCCGTGACCCCGTGAATAATAATGACCCAACCGTGTATTTCTTTGCCCCAATCAAGACGGTTTTGCTTCCTGCTGTGCATGAAATCTCGTATGATTTAAGCTGGTCATTACCCATTAGTGATGGCTATGAGTCATTTGGAGAGGGGACAGCCAATCCCACGAATGAAGGGCAGTGTTTTGTTGAGGTTTTGGAATAGTTATCGCTTTACAATGTAACAGCTGGAAAGCTCACCGCTTGAATGAGACCAAATCGAACATACTGCCTTTTTCGCTTTGGAGACCTGTGCCCAATATTCGACTTTCGACCTGTTGCCAATCAAGAGATTACACCCGAACCGCACATCATGCTCTGTCCAATAGAGGGATTGCCGATGCGCCTGGAACAGTGTCAGCCGGAAGGATTTATTCATCCAGTGTAATGACGACTCCTTGCTCGAAATCAGGCTTGTCTTCGACAATGAGTATCTCCATCTCGTCGTTCATGATTTTTTCAGCGAGCCAATCGCCAAGTGTAGGATCATTATGGAAGGCTTCAAAGATGAGTAGGTCGGGGTTACTAGGAAAAGTTTTAAACTCTCTTATCAAGACCCGACATTTTCCCTCTGGACGTTGGGCTATCCAGTTTAAGAGAGGTTGCAAATAGTGTACCTCCACGTACATGCAGTGAACCGCCATGTAATTTACCCCCAATTCCCTGTATGACCGAAATCATCTCCTCTTAGATTAATCATTGAATTTCGGTTACCAAACCATCGGCTTGTCATGGTATTTCCACGATGTTGAACAAACCGAGTCCTATCCTAACGCAAACTAAACCCAGATAACAGGTGGCATTACAGAATAACTAGATATAGAGATTAGATGCTGATTTGAGAGATAACGCAAATGCAGGAGCTTTGTAGCCCCTGCATCATTTCTTGATATGGAGTTGTTTTGCTAGGGTCTCCTAGCGAGTTTTCCGATCTGTTGAAGCTAGCCGATTTGTGCAAACTTCCGACGCTTTTCTTGCGTCAACGTGAGGTCTACTTGCTACTGACCCAAATACGGAGAATTTTCACAAACCCTTGATACTCCTTTGTATCGGAAATTTTGAATTACGGATGTGACGCTGATGTTGCGTTTGTTTCCACATACGTCCTCCATATAAAAGAAAATTATTGTTTGTAATAACTTTCTTTATGTTATTTATATTATATGTGATTGATGATTCTTTCAGAAGTAATAGATGTCATCGGTTTGATATGACAAATGACAAAGAAGTGGCCATGTAAGCGGTTTTTAGCCGTTTGGTACTTACAATAACGGTAGATTCCACATTTAGTGAAGGGTGGAGAGCCTATACACAATAGGGTGTTGGTCTGCATGCTATCATTCCCAATCATTTACTCTGGTAAAATTGATCTGGTCAATTCCTTGACAAGCATTACGGAACTGGATAGAGTAACCTCTCTCGCGTGTGCCATTGGGTGTGCGCGTTTTTTTGTATCATCCAGCCATGTCTTTCTGTATAGAGAGATGTGGCTTTTTGTTATGGAGGATTGTCATGGATGAAAAACAATATCTTGCAGACTTTGAAGCTGGAACACTGAAGCCTTTCCAACATCGAGATCATATACACGTTGCTTGGCTCTATTTGCGCCGGGATGGCTGGGACGAGGGCTACCGTCAGATTCAGGAAGGCATCCAACATTATGCTGAGGTCAATGGGGTCGGTATCCATTATCATGAGACGATTACCCGCTTTTGGGCGCAACTGATTCATCATGCTATTCAGTCTCTTCCCACGATTAAGGAATTTGATACATTTATCGAGAATTATCACCACTTATTGGATAAAGCCAGCATCAAAGCTCATTATTCGATTGACTATCTGATGTCTGACTCGGCGCGGCAAACATGGCACGAGCCAGATTTAATCCCTCTTCCAACGTCTTCATCCTAGGTTATGATGTCGCCAATCGAGGCGAGGTGATATGAAGAAACGATTAATGTGGGTATTGCTGGTCGGTGTAATTGTTGTTGGTTTCGCGGGCAATCTGTTGTATCAGTGGTATTTTGGTGGTGACGGCAGTAGTAATGATGTGATTCGGGAATGGATACTCAACCCGTCATCACATGACCGCTTGCGAAACGAGGCTCTAACGCAATGTGAGGGCGCACCTTTCATCTTGCCGTCGGAAGGTCTTATTGGCTTGTTGTGGTCAGATACGGCGCGTCCCTATCGCAATGGACGACCCCATACAGGCATCGACATCTTTGGGGCAGGGCAGGCGGGGACGATTCCCATTTATGCAGTGTATGATGGCTATCTGACCCGACTCGCCGATTGGAAATCTACCATCATTATCCGACATGATGACCCTCTCCAACCCGGACGCACGATTTGGACGTATTATACGCATATGGCGAGTCGGGATGGGACAACAAGTTATATTGTGGAGGACTTTCCGACTGGGACAGGGGATGTCTTTGTAGAGCAGGGGACGTTGCTAGGTTATCAGGGGGAGTTTGCTGGGAACGCGCCACCGATTGCGATGCACCTCCATTTGAGTATTATCCTAAGTGATAATTCAGGTGTGTTTTTGAATGAAGCGGTCATTGGCAATACACTTGACCCCTCACCTTACTTCGGAATGCCACTGAACATCAACGATAATCCCAGCCGTCCGATTGGGTGTAAGTAAGCCTAATAAAGGTTAGTAGAGCCTAATGCTCGTCCGATTACTCCTCCATAATCAATATCTATTAGTCATTTAAAGATGTATCGTTTACTGTATCGTTGATTGTATCGCTCACAGTCTATCAACAATCCCTCTATATATGATCAAATAAGGTTGATACCAAAGAATGTCTGTATTGTCTTCAGCGACTCCGATGCTCAATAAAAGAACAATAGAGGCTGACGAACAATGAGGGGTGATGAGCATGAAGAAAATCTTAGTTATGCCCGATGGAAATTGGCTTTCACATACTTCAAGACCCTTTGAAATCGCAAAAGTACTACGGTGCAAAGGACATAAGGTCATTTTTGCTGGTGAGGGTGAATATATGAAACTCCCTTACGAGAATGGGTTCCCAACCATCCCCATCAAGACTATTCAGCCCGACCGTGTTCTCGCATGTTCCCGGAGTGGGCGTGCCAATTGGTATGATTATGACCTCATTGCAAGTTGCGTTAAAGCTGAATTGAAGCTGTTTGACGAGCTTCAGCCGGATATTGTTCTGACCGATTTTCGGCTACCACTGAGTACATCGTGTGAATTAGCTGGTATTCCACTGACGGTAATCTTAAATGCCTCTTGGACGAATTATTATGCTGTCCGAATTAAAGCCCCTGAACATTTATCGTTAACGCGTATTTTGGGAAAACGTATCACCAATGCGTTCATTCCTTGGATCAAAAATTGGATTATCAACATCGATGCTCGCCCCTTCAATCGTTTTAGAAGCGAATATGGTCTACCACCGCGCCAGAATATCTGGGATGTTTGGAGAGGTGATTTGAATCTTATCGTGGATATTCCCGAATATGGACCGACAGAAAACCTGCCTAAGGATTACTATTACGTTGGACCGATTGTTTGGGAACCTGATCTACCTGCTCCTGACTGGTTGAATCAGTTAGATCCAGAGCGACCCGTTTTATACTTTTCGATGGGTAGCACAGGCTATGGACGGTTTTTTGAACAAGCGATCAGACTTTTTGGCGATAGCATCTATCAGTGTATTATGACAACAGCTGGAATGGTCTCACTCACCGATGTTGCGAGCAATTTTTGTATTGTCGATTATGCGCCGGGGAGCAAGATTATGGAAAAAGCGGATATGGTTATCTGTCACGGAGGCAATGGCACGATTTATCAAGCATTATCAGCAGGTACACCGATTATTGGTATCCCGACGATGCATGACCAAGAATTCAATTTGGATCGAGTGGAAGCACTCGGTGTTGGTATTCATTTGAGCGAACTGAACTACCAACCGACTCACCTACAACAGGCGGTATTAGAAATTCTCAACGACCATAGTTATACAACTAACGCGCGACACTATCAAAAGAGACTTCAAGATTATAATGGACCTCAAATGGGTGCAGAGCTTATTGATACGTTTCTTCAGTAATATCGGTTTTAAGATGCTTTAGTTTATTGATTCCAGTCGCATTGTCCCTTTTGCGCCTGTACCAGTCCCTTCAACCATTTGTACTTCGTCTTCAAGAAATACACGATTAAGGAAAAGGTCAATAAAGCCAATGGTGACCGAGGTAATATGTCCTGATGCTTGAAAGCGTGCTGTGCCATTGCCAGCGGGGTCTAACTCTGGATATAAGATGCCTGTGCAGATACCCGACATGCGATTCTTATGGATTTCTGTGGTAAATGTCACAGCGACTCGCATCGGGAGAGCCTGTGCGATATTGACTCCTTTTGGCTTTGGATAGACGACCTGTGAATAGTTAAACTGAATTGCGCCATGATAGTCACCCTTTATTTGTCCCTCAGCCCATGCTTCAAATAAATAGCGTCCGTCCTTTGCTTCCATATATTGGGGTTGCTTTACGGAGACAACATCGTAATGCAAAATCAAAGACTTAGGAGCTGACGTTGCCTCTGGACGTTGTTCAGGCAATTGGCTTTCACGCCACGATAAGGTATTGGGTTGCCACGCTGGAATGGCAAAGGACTCAGTTTCTGAATCTGATCTTGCAAATTGTATGAAAGCTAACTCTTCACGTTTTGGAATTTGGAGTATATGTGCGAGATTGGTTGCTAATAGCTTCGAGGGTTTACGTTCCCCTGCTTCCAATTTGCGAATGGTAATGCTTGAACATCCGACTTGTTCTGCAAGATCCTGTTGTGTGAAATCAAGGAGCTTGCGCCGTTGCCTTAGCCATGATCCAAAAGGTGTTCTGGAATCTATCATTTGGTTGAGCTGTATCGTTTCTTGTATCGCGCATTGTATCATTGATAGTCTAGTCTGACGACTAATGCACCTGTTTAAATGAAGTTATCGTAACTTTGATGCCAATGGAAGAAAGGATAACTTCATGCTCTCAAGAGGAATTTCTGTCTTAGTGTTTGTCGCTATTGCGTTATCAGGAGGGGTTATGTCTGCACAAGACGATCTGTTAAGAATTGTAGAAACCTATCAAATCTTGCATAATAGTGGGCAGGTTGATGCACTGATGGAACTCTTCACGGATGATGCTGAGTTTGAGTTGGTTGGGCAAACGACTTTAAAGGGCGAGTCGCTACAAGCGATTCATGATTATGATACCGCAATTGAGAGTCGCTTAGCTTTCATCAATTGTGATGTTCAAGACAACACCGTCACTTGTCAAACCGTCGAATTCAACAATTGGCTAGAAAAAGCTGAACTTCAGCCTGTCTATTACACCTCTTCAGTTTTCACAATTGAAAATGACAAAATCGCAGGTATCAGTGCCACCATGTCCCCACAATCTGCTGAATCGATTGGTGAAACACTCCAAGCCTTTATGCCATGGCTGATGGCGAATCGTGCCGAAGTTGCCTCTCCTTTATTCACCTCAGAAGGCGCGTTCATCTATAGCTATGACAATGGGGAGTTGGTCTTACAATTACTCAGTGAATGGCGTGAGGCGACCCAACCCTAATATCAATTCAGAAGAGGATGTAATTGGCTGAATAAAAACTTGTTTCACGTTACATCCTTTATGAAAACTGAGTCTGTTGCTCAAAAAGATGTTGATGAAATGAGTTTGATGGAGGCTGATGATATGGGCGTATTTCTAAATGAAGCGAAAAGCGGCAACACGCTTGACCCCTCACCTTACTTCGGAATGCCACTGAACATTGAGGATAATCCCAGCCGTTCGATTGGGTGCAGATCATTGAGTGAATAAAAAGCAGGAATATGTTCGCAACATTAAGATTACTATTTGTAAAACTAAAATATTAATATTGATGAAGGAAAAAATATCCTCTTACATTTGAAAGAGGCGGAAAAAACTCAGAGCGAGTTGACAATAGCTATTGGGGATAAGCTATTTGTTATTTTTGATTGTGGTTGCTAGTGATAACGGCAAATATTAGCAATGTCGTGTCATGCGCGATTGCGAAGAGATGATCAGGACCTAGTTGATAAGCCACTATTAGATTCACCAACATTGCTAGTAGCCACACTATGAAGAGTTTTTGGGTTTTGTTCATAAATCCCGTGACTGATGAAGGAAGATAGAGGATTGAGTTTTGATTTGAAGTGAGACGCTACTTGATTTTTACATAATGCACCCTCTGTATAAACAAAAAAGCCCCAATTAGGTGAGGCCTTTAAGTCAAATATGACAAAAGGGTGCCTCAGAAAATGAGTACACCCTACATTTTCATTATATCATACTAGTCAAATAAACGTCACGATTTACTGTGACAGTTTATGGTTATTCAATGTAGAAATTGTGGTAAGTCCTTTAATGCTAAAAGAAGTGATGCCAAGTTTTGCTCAGGACGATGTAGAACAGGAGCTTATCGAGGGCGAAAACTGGAAAGCCAATATTCAATTCACGGATTATCTCTAATAGATTTCGAACGATATAATGTGGTGTGTCTACTTACTTCGACAGCTGGCCACTATATTAAAGAATTGATCCGCAATTACGGCGTGGATACAGCTAACTTTGCTTTACTTGCGTGTATTCAAATTGCTTATGACAATGGGATTGAAGAAGTTTAATACTCTTCTTATAGTCTCTCAGATGTAAATCCCATTTTCAGTAAACAAATCAATTTCGCATTACAATAGAAGCATCAAGGATAGAGGATGTTAGTGGAGACGATAATGCGGACATTGAAGCGAATTGGGATGACACTGTTTGCTGTGCTGGTATTGGCGGTGACAACCTTTGCTCAGGAAGATTGCTTGCCCATTATAGAGCAGGCGTTGGATGCGACGAATAATGCTTGCCAGAACACGGGACGCAACGAAATCTGTTATGGTAACAATCTGATTTTCTCACAGATGCGACAGGGTGTGACAGAAACCTTCTCGGCACAGGGCGATATTGTACCTGTGGATATTCTGGCTGGTATCACATTAAGTCCGTTGGATGTGGCAACGAATCTGTGGGGGGTGAGTTTACTCAATTTGCAAGCGAATCTGCCGGATACGACACCGGGTCAGAATGTCTTAATCATCGTCTTTGGCAATGTGGAAGTGGGTGAACTTACTGGGAGTGCTTTCCGTTTTCAATCGGGTGTTGGGAATGCTCAATGCTCACAAGCACCGGATAGCGGAATCATGGTACGGACACCAGAAGGGGTTGCCGAAATTACACTGACTTTGAATCAAGTGAATATCACGCTGGGATCGACAGCATTTTTGGAAGCGGATGAAACTGAGGGCATGAATGTCACATTGCTGGATGGACGTGCGACTGTTGAAGTAGCAGGTATTGAGCAAGAGGTATCGTTCTCGCAGACAACGAATATTCCGATGACCTTACAAGATGGGGTTCTCGTGCCATCGGGTCCGCCATCTGTGCCGACGGTATGGGATGCCGAGCAAATTGCACGATTGTTTATCGTCTATAACTCATTGAATCTGTATGAAACAGGTGGAACAGAGTCAGTGGGAGATGGTGGCATTATCGCGCCACCGGTGAACACCGAACCCTGTATGATATTTGCAGAACAAGCCTTTACTGCTGGATTGCGGGTGGGTCCGGGGACGAATCGCACTCGTCGGGCATGGCTAGAACCGAATGTGGCTGTCGATGTCACAGGAACGACTACAGCTGAAGGGCGGGTGTGGTGGCAATTGGATAAGTTCCAAGCATTTCCACAGGGAGCGAATTCGGTATTAGAGTTGTGGGTTGCGGAAGATCAAGTGACGGAGCAGGGGGGCTGTGACCAAGTGGTCGATGCGGATGCACCACCGATTATCCAACCACCAACCGGACCACCAGACCCTGTAACAACTGAAGAGCCAATTGACAATGGCAACTATATCCCGCCAATAGTGACCTTTATGGCGGAAGATGACATGATTCTTTATGGAACCTGTACGAATTTGCTAGCGACAGTCGAATATATCAGCAGTGCTTTCGTGTCAGGTCCGGGCATGATTGACGATGTCACTGTGGAAGGTCCGGTGTGGAGTACAGTAGTGTGTCCACCGTTTACGTTTGGGACCTATACTTATGTGATGGATGTCTTCGACCTGCGAGGTGAATTGTTCCAATACTTTGTGACGATTGAGGTGCAGTAGAAAAGTAGTTATCAGCGGTCAATGAGTGCAAGCGACCGTCCTATGTTAAAGAAGTTTGACTTGCTATTCGTAAGGGATTTCTTGTAGGATGGTGTAGAACATTACAAATTGTGAAGGGGTAGCTGTTAATCTTCTCTAAGATTTGCAAGCTCTTCGTAAGGGGATTCACGTTAGAGTAGGTCGCGTAGCCGTTGACCTGCATTGACTTAACTTATCGCCCTAGCAAACGTACGATACAGGTCAAGGACTGAAACAGGAACAGAACACACCGTTCGGAAGGAGTTAGCGAATGTGTGGCATTGCTGGTGGGTGGCATCCGCAAGCGTTACCCGAAAATGTGATAGCGAGTTGCCTTGCCACCATGGAACATCGCGGACCCGATGATTATGGTTATTATCAACATACACCTATGTTTGTTGGAATGCGTCGCTTGTCGATTATTGACCTTGAAGGCGGGCATCAACCGATTTTCAATGAAGACCATACGATAGCGGTGGTACAAAATGGGGAAGTCTATAATTATAAAGAACTTATCCCCATGCTGGAGGATAAAGGACACGTCTTCCAAACGAAGTCGGATACGGAAGTGCTGGTGCATCTCTATGAAGAGTATGGCACCGAGATGTGTGAACATCTACGCGGAATGTATGCTTTTGCGATCATTGACATTAACCAAGATCGCATGTTCATGGGGCGTGATCGTTATGGTAAGAAGCCATTTTATTATAAACGCACCCAAGATGGCGGATTGATTTTTGCATCTGAGTTGAAAGCTCTACAAGCCTTTGCCAAAGCGATTGATGAGCCGATTGAGATTAGTGAGCAAGGGATTTACGATTTCCTCTCGCTTGGTGTCCCGCCACAACCAAACACAATTTTTAGAGATGTGTATCTGTTACCCTCTGCTTCGTGGATGATTTTCGATGGTAATAACATGCACATCGAACCCTATTGGGAACTCGATTACACCGTAGACTCTACGATTACCCGTGACGATGCACTGGTACAGGTCAAAGACGTAATTGCGGAAGCAGTGAAGATTCGCCTGCGGAGTGATGTGCCGTTGGGCGTATTGTTATCTGGCGGGATGGACTCCTCCATAGTTGCCTATGAAGCCTCTCGTGAACTGGGCAGTGCTTTACAGACGTTTACCATCGGTGTGGATGACCCCAATATCAATGAGGCAGATATTGCTCAACGGACGGCGAAAGCCTTTGGTGTGCAAAATACCGTTTTGAAGATGGACATCAGCCCACTGGATGAGTTGATGTATTTGGTGAAGCAATATGACCAACCTTTTTCTGACCCAAGTGCGATTCCTTCCTTAGCCGTGTCTCGATTGGCACGTCAGCATGTCAAAGTGGTGCTGAACGGCGATGGTGGGGATGAGTTATTCTTGGGTTACAAGCGGTATGTCGCGGCACAACAAGCGGAGAAGTTTGATTGGGTTCCGGCAGGCGTAGCGAATGCTGGCGCAAAGATTCTGGGTTCGATGGCGACCAGTCGGCGCTCTGTATTGGGGATGGGTGCGCGCTTTGCTCGGAGTTTAGGGCATTCGCCTGAAGTGACCTATCTGATTCGGACAGGGGATACGCTTCGTGAGACGGACAAGGAGCTGTACTGGCGTGGGAGCAAAATGCGTCCGACAGAAGACTTTATCGCGTCGCTTCCGCCATTGGCTCCGGGGGAATTAGGGATGCAACTCAGCCGTGATGTGCGGATTATTTTGCTGAGTGCTTTGCTGGTGAAGATGGATATTGCGACGATGGCGGCATCATTAGAAGGACGCTCTCCCTTGATGGATCATCTTGTGGGTGAATATGCGATGAGTTTGCCACTCGATTATCATCTGGATGGTCAACGGACAAAGACACTTCTGCGGGATGCCTATGCGGATGTAATGCCAGCCGAAGTAACCGGCTTGGGTAAGCGTGGTTTTGAAATTCCACTAGCAAGTTGGCTCCAAAATGAGATGAATGACTTGCTGATGGATGTGTTGGGTCCGAAGAATGCGTATGTCCGTCAATATCTGGCAGATGCTTATGTGGATGGGGTGATTCGGGGCGAGTTGATGCAAGATCGTAACTGGGCATATTGTGCCTATTCCTTGTTGGTACTCGAACTTTGGTTGCGTGATTTCCATGAGGAAGCTGTGGCATAGCAAGTGATTTAAGTGTGACTCGATTCAATGCTGAGGGGCAAAGAATCACCTAGAGGCTCGCCTGCGAAGCGAAGACGCAACGTGTGCATAGAACGAACAACAAATGACTAACCACTAAAACAGGCAACTATGAAAATCATTGTTATCGCTAGTTTAGCTCAATCACTTATTGGCTTTCGGGAAGAGATGCTGAAAGCTTTTAAACGTGCAGGACTCGACGTGGTGGGACTTGCGCCGGATGATAATCGAGATGTTGCAGAAAAACTTGAATCGTGGGGGATGAGATTTCGTACCTATACCATGTCGCGCGCGGGTATGAATCCTATCAATGAAATCCGATCGATTCGAGAGTTGCAGGCGATTATCACAGAAGAACAAGCGGACTGTGTCATGGCATATACCATGAAGCCGGTGATGTATGGCTCTATCGCGGCGCGGCGGGCAGGAGTCAAGAATATTTATTCCATGATTACGGGCTTGGGCTATGCTTTTGGTGACGAAGGCGGAGGATTGAAACGCAAGCTAGTGAGTTTTATCGTGAGTAATCTGGCAAAGAGCGCACTTTCTGCCAATCAAGTTGTGTTCTTCCAAAATCCTGATGATTTGAATTATTTTGTGAACCATAACCTTGTCAAACGGGAACAGACACGCTTGATTAATGGCTCGGGCGTGGATTTGACGATGTTCCCCACGACTCCAGTGAAGCCAGGCAAGCCACACTTCTTGATGATTGCGCGCTTGATTTTGGAAAAAGGGGTGAGACAGTTTGTCGATGCCGCCCGCATTATCAAAGGGAAACATCCACAAGCGGAGTTTACACTTGTCGGACCGCTTGACCCCAATCCATTAGCCATCCAAGCCGATGAAGTCGAGCAATGGAAACAAGAAGGTATTATCAATTATCCGGGTGCGACGAAGGATGTACGCCCCTTTTTGAAGGAAGCGTCGATTTATGTCTTGCCAACGTATTATCGCGAAGGAACACCTCGCTCTATCTTAGAGGCGATGTCGATGGGTCGTCCGATTATCACGACAGATTCGCCCGGCGCACGCGAGACGGTCGATCATGGCGTGAATGGCTATCTGGTTCAACCGCGTGATGTCGATACACTGGTGGAGTCGATGGAGTATTTTATCACCCATCCGGAACAAATCGCCGAGATGGGGCAGGCAAGCCGACAAATGGCTGAAGAGAAGTATGATGTCCATAAAGTGAATCAGACGATTCTAGAACCGATGGGTTTGGTATTTCATCCGCCTGAACACGCAAGTAAAGGAGATCAAGTTTGAAGATTATTGTCACAGGCGCGGCGGGGTTTATTGGCTCGCATCTTGCGGAACAACTGGCGGACGAGGGGCATGCGGTTGTTGGGGTTGATTGCTTCACAGATTACTATGCTCTCGACCAGAAAGAACGGAATGCCAGCGAAGTCAAGGAACGTGGCGTTGAGATACAAAACGTCGATTTAGCATCCGATGATTTGACTGAGATTGTGGCAGATGCGGAGGTGATTTACCATCTGGCGGCTCAACCGGGAATCTCAAATGCGACTCCCTTTGAAGATTATGTCAACAATAATCTAGTTGCAACGCAACGGCTTTTGAATAGTGTGTATCAATCACCTACATTAAAAATGTTCATCAATATTGCTACATCGTCAGTATATGGAGCTTATGCCACCTCGCCAGAGACGGAGATTCCCAAGCCCATTTCGTATTATGGTGTGACCAAATTGGCGGCGGAAAATCTGGTTATGTCGTATCATTTGCAAGAGAAGATGCCGGCTTGTTCATTACGTTTGTTCTCGGTGTATGGGGAGCGTGAACGCCCAGAGAAATTGTATCCCAAGCTGATTCGTGCCATCCTCGAAGACCGTGATTTTCCGCTGTATGACGGCAGTGAAGACCACACGCGCAGTTTCACCTATGTGGGCGACATTATTAAAGGCTTTATGGCGACGTTAGCCAATTTAGACAAGTGCAATGGTGAGGTCATCAACATCGGCTGGGATCAAGAAAACCGAGTGGGGGACTGCATCGAGATTGTCGAAAAGTTGATGGGTAAGAAAGCGAAACTGGTCAGTGCTGGCAAGCGTAAGGGCGACCAAATTAGCACGAAAGCGAATATCGACAAAGCCCGTGAGCTGTTGGGCTATAACCCGAAAACTCCGGTGGAAGAGGGACTTGCCGCTGAAGTCGAATGGTTCTCTAAGCAGTATTCCTAAATAGTAATGAAGGGGTGTTCGCTGGAATACGTCTTTTTGATTCCACTGTTTGACAAAGCTAGTCAAATATTGATACGATGAATTTCTATGACAAGTGGTCTGGAGTAGTGGAAATGCCTCTTGCAAAGGCACATGCCCAAAAAGATAAATCTCAACTGTCACAATCCAAAACTCAGGGAGCAAAAACCGAATCACATCAATCGCTAACTCCCGATTCCCTGCGGTTCGACCCCCAAACGATTATGTATTTGCAACATATGGTGGGTAATCAAGCGGTCCAACGCTTAATTGCAGATGAACAACATTATGGCGAGGCGACAGAAGCGCATCCCAACATCTCTCAAGTTGAATCACTTTCACCCTCAGTCATGTTGTCTTCACCGTCACAAACTGTTCAACGATTTAATTCGAATGAACATAAACGCATAGGTGATGGGGATACATCCACGGGGGCAGAAGTGCAAAAGATTGAACTGGCTCCCGGACTTGAGCTAACTTACGGCGATATGGTGGCGATGGCAGGTGATTTTTTCGTCAGTATTGAACAAATTCGTGAGTTTGCAAAACGTCCCGGACCTGGACCTGAAACACAAGAAGAAATTCGCTATGTCCGTGATGTGAAAATCTACGAAGATTCCCTGCCCAAAGAGGAAATCGAAAGGCGAGCCAAACCATTTTCTAAAGGAGCTAAAGACAATGCAGATCGTCGCTACTATACCTTAGCTGGCAATAATGCCTCGCACTTTGTCAATCCTGAGAAGGGGGACGCTGACCGTTCAATTGGTGAAAAAGCAGGCGGACTCGATTGGGAAAGCCCAGATGTTTGGCGTGAGATTAGCAATACTGAAATAAAGTCAACGGACATGCCAAGCGGTGTTGCCGCCTATCGACAGTATCATATCAAGGCACTTGTTGAAGCCTACAATGCGGGCAAAGGTGGTGCGGATATGAACTCGGCATTGGCAACAGAAGCCTTTGGCGCACATTTCTTAACCGATGCTTTCTCGTCAGGACACATACGTACAGAACGTACCGAAATTAACACGTATTGGAATGCACGAGTTCCGATGTTCAATGAGAATCTCAAAGGTTATCTTAGAGAAAAATTGGCAGAACGGCTGGGGGATAAATGGTATATCGCCTTGTTCACCTCTGAAGATACTCGCTATCATTTGCTTGAATCAAAGGTGAACAACACGATTGATTCCAAAGGGAATTTGAAGTTTGGTGATGTGGTAGCTGGTGCATTGCATGATTGGGATAATCATGAAGGGGTTGATTCGACGATTGATGGTGAGTCTGCTCGCTTATATGGCGATGGCAAAATGGATGACACCACCCTTAAATTCGCTAGTGAAGCGGTCAATCTCAGCCACAATGAAGTGACCAAAGCCTTCCTTGGAGGACAGAAAGGACAAGAACCCAAAGAGGTTATTAAATCTCTACTCAAAGATGGTTTGTTTGGTGCTGAAAGGATGATTCCCAAAGCCAAGCCCGATGCCAAATTAGGTGGTGACTGGTGGAAGAAGAAAGATGTCGGTGACCTTTTGAAGGATGGTCGTTTCAGGCGCGCTTTCACCCTATTTGCAAATGAGAAAGCTGGAGAGTTCGAAGGGGTAAAGGGCGACTTGCCGGGCTTCACGCATGATGCGCTTGAGAAAGCGGTCATTCAACCGCTACAAAAGAGGGGCATTCAAGTCATCCGCGAAGTCATTAATTGGACTCCAAATACTGGCGGGACAACATGGGGCATCGACCACAATTCAGATGATAATGCCCTTGATTACTACAATAAGGTCAAAGCGGCAGGTGCAGTCGATAAGCTCTCCTATAAACAAAAAGTCTCCATTATTGGCGAACTCCTTGATGGGGCAACGATTGGCGATGAAGAAGATGCCATCATGGATATTCTCAAGCAAGATCGCTCGGATGCTCGGAAACTCATCAAGAAGTTTGGGTGGAGTCGCTTAGAGGGTGATATTGATGACTGGTTTGGCAGTGACTTTGCCGATGCCTTCCCGAAAAAAGAATATGGGAAATGAACATTCTAAAAGCTATCGTTTAGGGTAGCACTTCCATTTTAGTGAGCAGGCGACGTAATAAATTATTACGGAATATAGGGTCGGAATCGATGTTTAAGACAAAGAAGTAACGATTGTCTTCGCGTTCTATGACACCTACAAACCAGCCAAATTGAGTATTCCCCTGCGTACCCGTTTTCCCACTAAGCCGATACTCGTCTGTTTCTTCACGGATTAAAATCTCCTGCACGATGTCCACAGTGCGCTCAGAGAAGGGGAGTTCACTATTGTAAAGTTGACGCAGGAAGGTCATTTGCTCAAAGGCGGAAATCTCTAAACCACCACCCAACCAAAAGGGGCGTTGCTCCCCAAAAGGCGTATCAGTCACCCAGAATGAGACATCTTGATTGCCATAGTCCACATCGCTTACCCACTGTTGCATTCGTTCTTGCCCGATACCCAATGCAACCTCGAAGAAGTACCAGACAACGGAATATTGCATCGCTGATTGTAAGTCATGATCTCGCCACCATGTGCTTAAATCTATCGGACCGACATTCGAGAAGGGCGGGTATTTTGCATCATCGTATGCAATCGTGAAATCCATGTCTGTGACCACGCCGGTTTCGAGGGCGATGGCGGCATTTAATATTTTGAATGTTGAGAAAGGTGGGAAGCGTTGTGTTGCACGGGTGGGATTATAGACCGTCAAGACATCTTGCACTTCATCATACAAAAGGAACGTCCCCTCATGACCGTCAAATAGTTCGGCAATGTCGATGGGGTCAGTTTGTGCATGGAGTGACTGCCAACTGATAATCAGCAGAGTAATGAATAAGATTGCAATCCGCCAGATAGAATTCACACAAGCTCCTAAGGTGTTGGTTGTTCCGGTTTGCGTTTGATAATGGTGTAGGTCTCGCGGTTGGCTCGCCATTCTTCATTCGTGAAACCTTCACCTGTCTTTAAGTAATGTGCTGTCGAATCGAGTATCCACCCCAGCCTTCCAGACAATTTTGTATCCACATTGGGTTATCAAGGCAGACCTGCTCAATGCTCATCTCAGTTGAATCGCTTTTCGCTGTAAGCGTCAACATCGAGGTGTTTTGTGGATACGCTTCCCATGCGAAGACGAGCTTTTCGTTGAGAACAATTTCCTGATAGACAAAAGTTTCGCCACCGTCTTTTTTGGCTTAGAATGTCACTTGATTCTTGCCGCCGCGGAAATCAATCTCGGCGTGATGCGAGCCATGAATGCTGACATAGGCTTCGGGGTCTTTCCATGTCTCCCAGATGGCTTGTGGGGTGGCGTTGATGGTGCGCTTCACAGTGATGATGTAATGCTTCTCTGACATGGCTTTGTCCTTAATGGTGTTGCTGTTAATCTATATTAAACAAATATTCAACATTCAACAAATTTTATATAGAACCAATTATCTTGATAGGTTGACCCGTCTATAGATGATGGGCTAGATTTGTGGGGAGAGATAAAGGAACGGGTATGACAGCACAGACACTGACACATGGATTACTCCATCATCATATTTTGCAGTTCATTATTGATAAGGGCTATGCGCCGAATAATGCTGAATTATCATCTCTGTTGGATGTCTCAGACGAAGTGATTGTGGATGCGCTCTATGCTTTGCAAGAGTATCATGGGGTGGTGTTGCATCCGAATAGCACTAAGATTTGGGTTGTTCATCCTTTTGCACTTGCGCCGACCAATTTTGTGGTTCGCACGGATGCCCAATCATGGTGGGGCAATTGTGCGTGGTGTTCGCTGGGAGTGGCAGCATTGCTTAAACAAGACGCGATGATTACGACGACCTTAGGCGCAGATGGCGAGCAAATTGGGATTCATATCCGCGATGGGCAGGTGGCCGAGGAAGATTATGTGGTGCATTTCCCTATCCCGATGACCCAAGCATGGGACAATGTGATTTACACCTGTAGCAACATGCTCCTATTCAAAGATAAGGCGGATGTCGAGCGGTGGTGCCATCAGCATCGGATGAAAAAGGGGGATGTCCAACCCTTGCCACATATCTGGGACTTCGCACAGGTCTGGTATGGCAATCACCTCAATCCGCAATGGGAGAAGTGGACAAATCAGCAAGCCTATGAGATATTCCAACGCTTTAATCTGACGCACGATGTCTGGTGTATTCCGTTATCAGATGAGCGATTCTGATAAGGTGTAATTATGGATGCAGAATCAATTGATGAGCTCTGGAATTATAGCGACCCTGCTGGAACAGAAGCCAAATTCCGAGAACTCTTGCACGAAACAAGTGAGGATACCGCCTTTCACGCGGAAATACGGACACAGATTGCGCGTACCTATTCCCTCCGCCGACAATTTGATACAGCACATGAGATTTTGAATCAGGTTGAAGGGATGCTCACGGACGACATGCCCCGCGCACGCATTCGCTATCTCTTGGAACGGGGGCGGACATACAATTCTGCGAAACAGGTTGATAAAGCCAGCCTTTTGTTTATGGACGCATGGACACTTGCACAAAATGCAGGTGAGGATTTTTATGCGGTGGATGCGGCACATATGCTGGCGATTGTCGAGACTGGCACACAAGCACTCGACTGGAATTTGAAAGCAGTTGCTTATGCCGAAGCAAGTTCACAATCCCGCGTAAAGCAATGGCTGGGGTCGCTCTATAACAACATCGGCTGGACCTATCACGATATGGGCGATTACGACTCTGCACTCGACATCTTCCACAAAGCCGAAGCATGGCAAGCGGAACACGGTAAACCAGATAATCATCGCATTGCAACATGGTGCATCGGGCGTACCTTGCGGTCATTGGGACGCATCGAAGAAGCACTTGAATTGCAACAAGCCCAACTGCGCGATTATGAAAAAATAGGCGAGAAGCCAGGCTATACCTACGAGGAAATTGGGGAATGTCTGCTAGTGTTGGGTCGAGATGATGAAGCATCACCCTATTTTGCACAAGCCTATGAACAACTCGCAAAAGACTCATGGCTGGTCGCCAATGAAGCAGAGCGTCTTAATCGACTGATAGAACTTGGAAGGATAACTAAGGATGAATGATAAGAAGCAGTCATCAGATGACCAGTCAAAAGATGATGCCTTTATAGAGATTAGGTCAGTAGAATACTTCGATAAACTCTTAGGTATGACACTAGAAGAACGATCCAAGAATATCAAAAAGAGTTGCGAGCTTTCAAGGAACAACAAGCTAAGCAGAAACAAGAAGAGAAGCAAACGAACAACGACGAAACTAAGGATGAAACTGAATGAGTAAAGTTACGATTGTAACAGGCGGGGGTAGTGGAATTGGCAAGGCGATTGCGAAAGCCTTCGTGGGTGCAGATTATAAGGTTGTCATCATCGGGCGCACGGAATCGAAATTGCAGGCGGTGGTCGATGAGTATGGCGATGCCGTAAGCTATCAAGTCGCAGATGTCGGTATCCGTGAACAGGTGGAAAGGGCAGTCGGGGCAATTGTCGAGAATCATCCTCAAATTGATGCGCTGATCAACAATGCTGGTTTCGTTGGGGGGATTTCTGTCGAGATGGACTTAGCCAAAGCCGAATCTAAATGGGATAGCGTGATGGATGCCAATCTCAAAGGCTCATTTCTTATGTCGATGGCTTGCGCGAAATATCTGGCGCGTCCGGGTGGGCGAGTTATCAACATGGGATCGATTGCGGCGTATACAGGGGGCAGTCGTGGCGGAGTCTTGGCATATGCCTCAGCAAAGATGGGCTTGCATGGGCTGACGGCTGGCTTAGCAAAAGAACTCTCTACACAGGGAATCACAGTCAACACCATTCATCCCGGCTTGATATTGGATACGGACTTCTTTGGGGGTCCCTTGCCCCAAGAGCAGATTGACCGTCGCGTTGTCGAAATCCCCATGAATCGCCCCGGTATGCCAGAGGATATTGCTGAAACCGTGTTGTTCCTCTGCTCAGACAAAGCCAGTTACATCACGGGTGAAGCGATTAATGTCAATGGGGGTTGGTTGTTTGGACGTTAGGCACGGCTGTTCTGTTAGCAATTTGTGTTTCCTGTCTGTGATCAATCGCTTTTATCCATGATAGGAAGCCAAAGAAGACAGGTGCAAGCATTAGCACAATAATGACAATCAACAGTGGAAGGGTCTCTAAAATGGTGAAACCGAGAACAAAAATCACGATGCCTGCAATAAGCATCACAACTTGACCAATGCGAAACGTCTGACGCAATTCGTCGGGTAATTGTAAGGTTTCGATGAGTAGGGCAATGCCAGCTAATGTCAGTGCAATGGCAATGACAAGCAACCATCTCACATCGGTGGGTAGAGGTTCGCCAGCGTGTTCCACCACATTGAGAACTGATGCGCCAATAACCGCAATACCACCTGTGACGGATAGATGCGTATAGAGCCATCCCCCATAATGGAGATAGCCTTTATGAGGGAGGCGATGAGATACAAAGTCAAAATACAACCACCATAGACCAATCGCAATCGCCATCCCGATACCCCCGATGAGACCAACTTCCAAGGTCAAGCCATGGTGTTCAGCGACTCCCTGAACCACAGCAACAATAACTTCACCTAATACAATGATGGTAAACAACCCAAATCGTTCAACTAATGAAGCCGTTGCAGTTCGGCTCAATTCAAGTTGATTTTGAATCACAGGATTGTTGCGACTTCGATTAAAGAGTGTGATGGTTAGCGTGATAGGTAAGGTGACAGACAACAAGACCGCGAATGCCCATAGATAAAAGCGTAACGGGGCTTCTACAAAAACCGAGATGATAAAGAGTGTTGTGGTAAGTAAGAATGCAATGGTATACGGAGTAGATAAAGGGCGATGATTGGGGTCATGAACCCCAGTACGCCACCACATATAGGTTAAGATCAATTGGAATGCCGCGTAGGATAAGGCAAAGCCAACGGATGTATCGCCGAGCGCATCATGAGCAAAGACTGCCATTGATGCGACACAAAACATCTGCATAAAGGTAAACATACGGGTGCGTATATCATTATTCCCATGAATGTCATGATAAATCGTGCCATTAATCCACGCCCACCAGACAATCACAAACAGAAAGAGGAAGTTGCCGATGTGTTCGAGGTCGATATGACTGGCAAGTGCATGAGTCAGTTCAGCAATCAGCACGACGTACACAAGGTCATAGAAGAGTTCAAGAAAGGTAACTTGTCGATGGTCAGGACGGTGAGCGATATCGCGGGGCGGTTGCCACCACTGACGAAAATTACGAAACACGATCATAATTTGAGCTTTCGGTTTGAATAGATTCTTGTTGTCAATTTACTTTAGTATCGTTGAGGGGTGTCAGACTTTTTGACATTCTGCATCGAGTACCGACAGAATGGTTTCAACCACCATCTCCAATTTTCTGGAATCGCCTTCATACTTACCCATGGTTGTGATTCCCTGTATCGAGAATAGGAGGAAGGTGGCTAGGCGTTTACAATCGGCTTCGGATGAGAGTTTCCCTTGCTCCCACATCGCATGAAGATTTTTTAGTAAGAGTCTCTCAATCGCTTCGAGAGTTTCACGGATAATCTCCATACTCGTTTGGGTGACGAGATGTTTTTCATTGATGGTCATGGTCATCAAGCAACCGCGACAATTGGGTTCATAGCTCATCCCCCGAAAATAGCGTTGGATGTTTTCCATGCCATAGGGTTCTTGGTCAAGTACTGCTTGGGATTGCTGAAACCCCATGCCTGTATATAGCGCAAGGGCATCATGAAACAGCGATTCTTTGTTGCCAAATTCGGCATAGAGTGTCTTCTTATTGAGACCCGTCGCTTGGGTCAAATCGGCAAGGGAGGTTCCGTGATAACCTTTGTGCCAGAAGGCATTCATGGCTTTTGCGAGTGCTTCTTCCCGTACATATTCTTTCCGACGACCCATAGCGACTCATTTCATCTCACCAGCATAATCATCCTATTGTAGCATGACCCAAGCGGTGATTTAAGCGGTTGCCACACCCTGTTCAAGCGCAGAGTATGTGATGCCCGTTAATTTTTCAGATGCTTCCCAAAGACGCTTGGCAATTTCCTCATCATAAGCATCCGCTTTTGCGCGGACTTTCTTAGGATACCCGCGCATGTTCATGAAATGAGGACCAATGAAGTCACAACCGTTGGCATCGGGAGAGACAGCCGCATAGAGTTGGGGCAATGCACCCTGCGCCTGACTTTGTGCCATGACACGCCCCAAGACAGGGTAGAGTATGCGTTCAATCAACGCACCAGAATGGGCGGTACTCGTACTTTGCAGATTGGTGGAGGAATATCCCGGATGGGCAGAGAGGCTGATGGTATTCACACCTGCTTCTTCTAAGCGTTTCTGCAATTCGTTGGCAAACAAGATATTCGCCAGCTTGCTTTGACTATAAGCTCCATAACGGGTGTAGCTTTGTTCACCCATCAAATCATCGAAATTCATTGTCCCAAAGAAGTTGGCACTACTGCTGACAGACACTACACGACTATTGGGCGTTTGGATAATCAGGTCAATCAGTAAACCTGTGAGCGCGAAATGCCCCAGATGATTCACACCAAACTGAATCTCAAAACCGTCGGCTGTCTCTCCGCGAGGAATACCCATAATCCCAGCGTTATTGATGAGCAGGTCGAGTCGGTCATAATTCGCACGATAGGTTTCTGCAAAGACGTTGACGGATGCTAGACTGCCAAGGTCGAGTTGCATCAATTCAACCGTCGCATGGGGAACTTTAGCTTTCACTTGATTGAGCGCGTCTTGTCCTTTGCTCATATTGCGACACGCCATAATGACCGTCGCATTTTTTTCCGCAAGCGCGAGTGAAGTTTCATAACCTAAGCCACTGTTTGCGCCTGTGACGATGACCACTCGTCCACTTTGATCAGGAATGTCTTTTGTTGTCCACCGAGCCATGAGGTTTCTCCTTATCTTCTAGCTCTTATTGACAGATTGAACGTTCATTCAATACCATACAAAAAAATATTACGCTTCAATAGCACGCCGACACGCCACCGCAATCGACTTCAGCATGTTTTCATCTAGCTGCACATCACCATTGATTTGCCGTTTGGCTAAACCCACTGCGACACCCATAGTCAGTTCATACAACACAACATAAGGCAACTGGCGGATATAACCTGCTTCGAAATTACTTTGGATCATCTGCATGAGTGTTGCCAAATTCTCGTCTTCACTCATTAGCATGGAGTCTTCATCCCAATTTTTGTGGAAAGGAGAGTTCTCGTATTGTTCAAGGAACTTCGTTTCCTTTGGATTCGAGATGTGGAAATCAAAGGCATTCAACCACAATTGTTCCATATCATCAGGAAAGGGGTTATCCTGTGGATTGCTTTGCAAAAGAGCAGAAGAATAGCGCGATTTAATTTCGCGGTACAACTCGTGTATCAGCGCGTCTTTGTTGTCAAAATAGTGATAGATAATCCCTGCGCTTACTTTAGACCGCTTAGCAATCTGTGACATCGGCGTATCATGAAAACCCCGTTCAGCGACGAGGTCGAGTGTCGCCGAGAGGATTGCATTGCGCTTGTCTTGGGTTGCAGTTACCATAATCTCATCACTAGATTGAACGTTCATTCAATAGAATATCAAACTTATGTCGCACTGTCAAGCACGTTTTTAAGATAGGGCGATCATTTCCGATATATGGAGTGAAACTGTCTCTTATTTCTGCTTATTCGCTATGGCGACTTGGTGGGCGGTTCTTGCCCATTCGATAAGGCGGTCCGTATCCTCAACTACTTCGGCTGGGACATGATAGTAGGGCATCCCTTTGCCCTTGCTCGAAGAATTAAATTGCTCCCCACCGAGGGCTTCGTAATCTGCCCGATTGGAATCATCCACGCGAAAATACAGAGTAGCGTCCCCAGTCAGTTTGGCGAACATCACTTCATCAAGGAAGAAGCCAACCCCGCCAAACATCTTCTTAGAACGAACTGCACCTAATGGCGTGACTTGCTCAATGAACCATGTCGTTTTTTCGTCTTTGGTCATGCGGTGGCGCGTTCTGTGATAGGTTGGGCTTCGACATAATTTTTCAAACTCAGAATCATATCATCCAAGGTCTTTTTCATCATCCGTGCGAATACACGCTCTAGTATCAGCGCGAAGATACCACCTTTCATTTCATACTGCATCGACTGATGGAGTGTTGTTTGTCCATTCTGTTCGGATAATTCAAAGGTGACAAGGTTAGATTTCATTGGCACTTTAACAAATTCAAAAATCTCGATTTGAAAGGAAATCCCCTCATTCCAATCATGGATGCGCTCATGTAATTCGGTTCCATCCTCAAAGATGCAATAACGGGATGCGCCGACTCCGCGATGGGTGTCCGATGTATACCGCACGCTTTGTAGTCCGGGGAGGTAATACTGAATCGCCGTAAGGTTCGAGATGATGTCCCAAACTTGTGCTTTGGGGGCATGAATTGTCATGTGACTGCCAACGGTTTTCATAATGTTTTCCTATTGTCTAATATTTATCATTTTCATTGTAACCGATTGGTTACTTATTGGCAATCGATGGATAGAACCAATTTTCTTATTTACGGGATGGTGATATCAGCAATCAAAGGTATGCTGACTGTCCTCCAATAAGGGTATTGGGTATTTATTGCAGTTAAATTCTCTTTTCCAAAATAATTCCATCTTTCTCGCATGAAGCGGTATAATAGAATCTATGTTGATGTATTCGGGAAGAGAATAGAGTCCTCATGAAGGAAAAACACACTGTCCTGTTTATATCTAGTACCTTCAAAGGCATGACCATGATTCAGCACGTCAGGGCGATGAATTGTTATGTCTTGCTCTTGACGGAAGAGGGTCTACGCCACGAGCATTGGCCCCATAACAGCATTGATGAAGCCTTTTACACACCTGATTTAGCCAAATATCAGGATGTCATCAATACTGTCAGTTATCTTTGTCGGGGACACTCGATTGATTACATCGTGCCTCTTGATGAATTTGAAGTCGAATTGGTATCCATGTTGCGAGAGCATCTGCGTCTACCAGGGATGGGCGTGACGGCGACCCGCAAGTTCCGTGACAAACTCACGATGCGGGAACTGGCTCATAATGGCAATATCAGTGTCCCCGAATTTGTACAGATTAAAAATTACGATGACCTACGCGACTTTATGGACACGATACCCGCCCCGTGGATATTGAAGCCTCGTTCTGAAGCGAGTGCAATGGGTATCAAAAAAATCGAGGATAGCGAACAACTCTGGCGAACGCTTGATGAATTGGGGGATAAGCAATCGTATTATCTATTAGAGCGATTTCTGCCCGGTGATGTCTACCATGCCGATTCGGTTGTGTTGGATGGCGATGTCATCTTCACGAGTGCGCAAGTCTATGGTGCGCCGCCGATGTCGATTTATCAGGGTGGGGGAGTCTTCAACAGCCGTATCATGCCTTATGATGGAAAGCTGACGACGCAAATTCGCCAACTCAATGAACAAGTCATTGCCTGTCTAGGGATGGTCAATGGTGTAACACATACAGAATTTATCAAAGCGTATGAAGACGGGAGACTTTACTTCCTCGAATCGGCGGCACGGGTTGGTGGCGCACACATCGCCGAAATGATTGAATACGGCACTAATATCAACCTCTGGCGGGAATGGGGACGCTTACTCGTCTCGCAACTCCGCAACGAACCTTACGTATTGCCAAAGGTAAAACAGAAGTATGCTGGTCTCATGATGTCCCTTGCCAAGCAAGAGTATCCCGATTTATCGGCTTATGACGATGCTGAAGTGGTTTGGCGGGCGAAGAAAGCCTATCATGCTGGTTTGATCATGGTTTCAGACCATCACGAGCGAGTAGACGAATTGATCGAACAATATACACACCGATTTGCCACCGATTTTATGGCAGTTGCACCACCAATGGGTACACAACGTACCGGGAGAACAGGGTAATACGTGTCGAAGAAACGCAACAACATTCCCAAATTCACACCGAACTATCCACATTATGAGGATAGTCACCTACTCACAATTCCAGAACGCCTGAACTCACAGTCCCCCTTTACCGGACGTGGGGTTGTCATGGCATATGTCGATGCAGGCTTCTATCCACATCCGGATATAGCAGACCGTATTCAACGCTTTGTTGATGCCACAACGTCTACCATCAAAGAGTCCAACACCATCACCAAAATTGGTCCGCCCAGCTGGCATGGGATGATGGTTGCTACGGTGGGGTCTGGCAACGGCGCAATGTCAAATGGAATATATCGGAGCCTTGCCCCAGAGAGTCAATTGGTTCTCATTAAAGTGAGCAACCCCAAATATCATGTCCGCGAAGCCGATATTCGACGCGGCTTCGATTGGCTTGTCAAACATCATGTCAAATACAACATCCGAGTGGTGAATGTCTCGGTGGGTGGAGATAGGGTGAGTCATGACCCAGACCATCCTCTGCATAAAGCTGTTCGACAGCTGACAGAAGCCGGTGTTGTCGTGGTTATCGCATCGGGCAATCGGGGGATCGAACGACTTGTCCCTCCCGCTAGTTCACCAGAAGGCATTATCGTTGGAGGCTATGATGACCGCAATACACTACATCAAAAAGAGTGGGTTGACTATCATAGCAATTATGGCGAAGCCTATGATGAAACGCCCAAACCCGATGTCATTGCACCTGCACAATGGATTCCCTCACCGCTAATGCCAGATACGGAAGTGGCAAACGAAAGTTTGTGGCTGGGTGGAATCCTCGATGAGGATGAACCTTCTACAGTGAATAAGCTCATATTAAAAGGGTATCGTGACTTGCACATCCCCAAGCAAAAAGCAAAGAAACCCACGAAGAAACTCTATGACCAACTCCAACAACGCATCCATGACCACAAGTTGATTAATTCGCTTTATCAGCATGTGGATGGGACATCCGTTGCTGCTCCGATTGTCTCTTCATTAGTTGCTCAAATGATTGAGGTGAATCCAGCACTCACACCGGAACAAATTCGCACGATTTTACAGGATACTGCGCAACTCATTGATTTCATTCCGCCTGTTAAACAGGGTGCAGGCGCTATCCAAGTGGATGAAGCCGTTCAAGCTGTGATTCGACAACGAGATAAATCAGTTATCCTTTGTAATCATCCACTTGCCTCAACACGGAGTGCAATATGAATCGAGAATATCACCGTTGGTATAGTCCTTCACTCAATCGGGACATGGAGATGCTCATCTTTGGTCATGCTGGGGCGCGAGTGCTAGTGTTCCCAACATCGCAAGGTCGCTATTTTGAGTGGGAAGATCGAGGCATGATTGGCTCTTTGGGACATCACATCGATGAAGGCTGGCTCCAGCTCTACTGTGTGGATAGTGTCGATGCCGAAAGCTGGTATTGTAGCTGGGCGCATCCGGGCGGACGTGCTTATCGCCATCATCAATATTTTGAATACCTCCTCAATGAAGTCTTACCCCTCAGTAACGCCAAGAATCACAATTCCTTCTTGATGACAATGGGCGCGAGTTTTGGCGCATACCATGCCATGACTTTTGGACTCAAATACCCCGACAAAGTTGATCGTATTCTAGCATTTAGCGGTGTCTATGATATTCGTGGTTGGACAGATGGCTTTTCTGACGATTATGTCTATTTCAATAACCCCATCCAGTTTATTGAGCATGAGTCAGACCCTTACAGACTCAGCCGGTTGCATCACCTTGACATCATCATGGCAGTCGGACGCGAAGATCGCTTGCTGAATAGTTCGCGGGAGATGTCGCGGGTGTTGTGGTCAAAAGGCATCGGGAATGCTTTGCGCGAATGGGATGGATGGTCGCACGACTGGCCCTATTGGCAAAAGATGATGCACCTCTACATTAATGGGCATGACTAGTCGGATAGGGTATAGTTAAACAACTCAATTTAATTTTCATACTAGGATTTTTTCTGTGACAACTTCAAAACAAACAGACTCGATTCGGATTGGCTTAATTGTCGGACGGGAATGGTCATGGCCCCCCGCTTTCCTTGATGAAGTCAACAGTCGAACCAGTAAGACAGGGGTGACAGCGGAATACGTCAAAATCGGCGGAACATATATGAACGAACCCTGTCCCTACCGCGTGATTGTTGACCGAATCTCTCACGAAGTCCCATATTATCGGGCGTATCTCAAAAATGCGGCGTTGCAAGGCACAAAAGTCGTCAACGACCCCTTCATGTGGTCAGCTGATGACAAGTTCTTCGGCACATCCTTATTGATGAAGCTCGGTATTGCCGTCCCCAAAACGATTGTCCTCCCCAACAAAGAATATATCGAGGGCATCAGCCATACGGAAAGCTTGCGGAATCTGGAGTTCCCGATGGATTGGGACAAAATTGTAGAGAGAGTGGGCGGTTTCCCCTGCGTCCTCAAAGACATTCATGGGGGAGGCTGGCGGTCTGTCTATATCGTGAATTCAATGGATGAACTCTGGCATGATTACAATACAAGTGGTCTGTTGACGATGATTTTACAAGAATTCATCAGATGGGAAGGCTATGCGCGTTGTATGGGCATTGGTCAAAAAGAAGTTCGCGTGATGGACTATGATCCGGGACAACGCTATTATGCCCCCGAACATAACTTTTCGGCAGAGATGGCACAAACCCTCCACGACCAGACTTTGGCTATCTGTCAGGCTTTTGGTTATGACATGAATACCTGTGAGTTCGCTATCCGTGATGGTGTGCCGTATGCGATTGATTTCATGAATCCTGCCCCAGATATGGATGTCAATTCACTCGGAAAAAACCATTTCGACTGGATGGTCAATACGATGGCGGATGTCATGATTGAGCTGGCATTATCGGATAAGGCAACACGAAGTCGGTATCATTGGGGTCAATTGGTTCATCAATCCAATTAGAGGTCGTGAGCATGGAATTTAACGCTATCATTCAAGAATATCACGACTTATTTACGGACGAGATCGCAGAAGAAACCGATGCCTTAATGCGGAAGACTCTCAAAGAGCGGACACTCTATTTTGGCAATCGCCCTCTGTGTTTGGTTCTTCGCCCTCACTTTTATCGTGAGGATGATTGGCACTTCTTGAAGCAAAGTCTTGAAACGCTCCTGAGTGCCTTCTCTCGCGCTCATAATGTGTGTATTCAGGATGACAGTTATCGAGAAAAATTGTTTCTGCATGACTATGAAGAAGAACTGTTTACGATTGATAATGACATCCAGTGTCCATGGTCATCTTCTCGGTTGGATACCTTTTATCTTCCCGAACAGCGCATCCTCAAATGTGTTGAATACAACGCAGAAACACCCGCTGGGATTGGGTATAACGACGTACTCGCCGATGTGTTTGATGAACTCGGACCCATGAAACAGTTCGGCAAAAAGTATCATCTTCAACCAATGCGATCACTCGATACGCTAAGAGATGCGTTGCTCAAAGCCTATGGTGAGTGGGGTGGGCAAAACAAGCCTCAAGTCGGCATTCTTGATTGGGGCGATGTCCCGACACTCAATGAGCATGAAATTACCCGTGACTACTTAGAGCGACATGGATTCAAAGCAAAATTAGCTGACCCTCGCGCACTCGATTACCGAGATGGGGAATTACGCTTTGAAGACTTCCGCATTGATCTGGTGTATAAGCGGGTGTTGTATAGTGAATTGGTCGAACTTATGGGGATGGACAATGCCTTAATCCGTGCGGTTCGTGACCGCGCCGTTTGCATCACCAATTCCCCGAGTGCCAAACTCATGTCGAAAAAAGCCAGCCTAGCGATGCTGAGCGATGAGGATAACTCACACCTCTTTACTACCAAGCAACTCCAAGCAATTTCAGCACATATCCCTTGGACACGAGTCGTCGGAGAACGAAAGACGAATTTTCATGGACAAGAAATCGACCTGATTCCCTACATTGCAGAAAATCGAGAACGCTTTGTATTGAAACCCAACGATGATTATGGTGGACATGGCGTTGTATTGGGATGGGAATGTTCCGCAGATGGTTGGGATGCAACCCTCAAGCAAGCCTTAGAATCACCCCATGTGGTACAAGAGAAGGTGGACCTTGCACAACGGGCGTTTCCTTCATGGATAAATGGCGAGTTGGATATTAGCAATCGCTATGTCGATGCCGACCCTTATGCCTTCAACGGAAATGAAATCTATGGCTGTCTAACCCGTCTCTCCCCCTTAGCACTGCTCAATGTGACAGCAGGTGGTGGCTCCGTTGTCCCCACTTACATCGTTCGTGAATCCTAGTCGGCCGTGACGAAATCACGAACATCCTATCCATGTCGAACCTTGTGCGTTGGGGCAGTTGTATTAAAAGATGCCTCTGTGTTACTGGTGCGTCAAACCTATGGCGAACTTGAAGGCAAATGGAGCATTCCATGGGGCTATATTGACAATAACGAAACACCAGACCAAGCTGTGCTTCGTGAAACATTGGAAGAGGGCGGGATAATAGCAGAGCTAGATGGGCTGTTAGGTATACAAAATCATCGCCATACCAACGGCGATTTGCGCTTGTATCTGCTATTCTTATGTCGCCATGTTGACGGAGAGCCTACCCCTGATGGACATGAAACGGATGATGTGCGCTATTTCACCCTGGATGACCTCATGGCAGATGTGGACACAATTGATGAATTTTGCTTCTGGCTTGCCAAACGCGTATTAAATGGAACGATGACCCGTATTCCATCTAAGTCAGACAACCCTTACACCCCTCATCTGGCATTTTTCTAGGATTGTTCTAAGAAGGGATAGTGCCTCTAACAATTGGATATTCAGATAATACAAATAATCGATGATTTGTAATCAAAGTGTCGGGTATTCTCTTTGCTAAAATCATTAAATGGGGGTAGTGATTAAATAGTAGGTGGTGGACAGAAAATAAGATTTGCAAGTCTCTCCTTATGAAATGGGGGAGAGATTTAGAGGGGGAGAAAATTAAGCTTTAACATCAATGAAGTGCGGGTTCAAGCAGTCTCCATTTTGTGGGTTTAATGATGCCTCCATCAAGCGTATCACTTATCTTTCTACCACTACCCATCATTAAATAGGTTATGTGTCAAAGTCAAGCCATTAGGAAAGAGGGCAGATAGTAATATCTATCCACCCTCAATTTTTAGTTATTTCAAGTCGGTAACGGTGGCGCGCCCCATCATCGTGCCAAACATTGACGAGGCGGTTGATCGGGGGAGGAAGTTCATCATGCGATTCATGACACGGTTCATCCGACCCGGAATCACGACGGATTTACTTCCCAGTGCCTTTAAGGACTCTTTGACCACGTCATCGGCATTCATCCATGGCATCGGGACACTACTCATATCCATACCTTCAACCTCAGCCATCTCGGTTCGGGTTGCACCGGGAGCCAAGACCTGTACATCAATCCCATAGGATTTCAATTCAACATGGAGGGCTTCACCTAAACTCAAGCTATAGGCTTTAGTGGCGGCGTAATTCGCCATGTAGGGCGTTCCCATATAAGCGGCGATAGAGGAAACCAGAATAACGCCACCTCGTCCGCGAGCCTTCATCTTTTCAGCGAAGTGGTAGGACAATTGCATGGGTGCGACGACATTTAAGTTGACCGTCCGTGTCCGAATCGCCAGACTTTGCTTGAGGAATTGCCCCGGTGCGGCACTGCCTGCATTGTTGACGATCAAACCGACATCTAAATCTCGGGTTGCAAATTCAATGGCTTGAAGGTACTCAGCAGAGGTCAAATCAACAGGAAGGGGACGAACTTCGGTATTATACTTGTTCATGAGCTCTTGCGCGAGAGATTCCAACCGTTGCTGACGCGCGATAATCACGAGATTGAAACCGGCTTCTGCCAATTGGCGGGCATACTCGACACCGATGCCGGAGGATGCGCCGGTTACGACTGCCCACGGACCATATTGCTTGAGCAAGGAGGCTTGCTTAGACATAAGATTGCCTTTCGACTGTTTAACATAGGAATGAATATCATCCATCTCAAACACCTTACAGTTTGACACAATGTCAAAGTCAAGCACTTTGTCGAGATTGACGATAAAATTGGATTTCCAAATTCCTTGCTTTCATTGGCGAAGTGGTTTACCATTGGTGGCTAAGCGGTCTATGCTGGTATAGACCAGTCATGAAGTCGCCAAGATATTGAGGAGGTGTCTATCGAAACAGCGCAACAAACTCAACATTCTCCAAATAAATGTTTAATTAAGAAAGGTTCGTCCATGCGACACTCAAAACGTCTATTAATCCTCACACTCTTGACAGTTTTCGCTGTTATCTCCACAGGCTCACTCTCACTTGCACAAGACACAACAATTTCGTTTATCACACCATCTTGGGGTGTTCCACCCGATCAAGATGCTTTAGCCGCATTTACAGCAGAAACAGGCATTGCAGTTGAAATACAATCCGTACAAACAGCAGAATTATTCAGCCAAGTCCAAATTGCATCTGCAACTGGGGAAGTTGCGGCAGATGTCATTTTCTTGACTGAGGAAGCACCCTCCAATGTCGTTGCCACGGGGAATATGTTGCCACTCAATGATTTTATTGAGAACGATTCCGATCTCAATGTTGATGATATCGAAAAGCTCGATTTTTGGACGACAGATGGCAATGTCTACGGTATTACCAGCTACCTCCAATTGGTGATGATTGATTACAATGCGGCTCGACTCGCAGAAGCGGGCTTTGATTCTCCGCCGACGACATGGGCAGAATTTCGCGAACAAGCGGTTGCCATTAAAGAGGCTGGAATAGCAGAATACCCGATTTCATTTGCCGCAAATGATTGGTCATGGTACTTGATGGCGTTGTCAATGGGTGACCCTATGTTTGACGAAGACCTCAACCCAGTCTTTGCCGACGAAGGATCAAAAGCTCGTGAGGCGATGGCGATGTTACTCAGTTTCTTTGAAGACGAGCTGATTAGCCCGGAAATGCTGGCAGGTTCGGTCACCCAACATTCGTTCTTCTGGAGTGGTGGCGGTGTGTTCCACCAAGCATGGCAGGGTTCACTTCGAGTTGCGAACAACCCTGATGCTTCGGAACAAGCTCCTGATGTAGAGTATATGTTGCTTCCAGAGGTGGGTAACACATGGAGCTTCCCGGCGGCAATCGGTATTTCCGCCAATTCAGAAAACCCCGAAGCGGCATGGGAATTCGTCAAATGGTACTTGAGTGAGCAAAACCAAATTGATATCTATAACGCTTATGGTCTTGTCCCATCTCGGACCTCTGTGCAACAAGGTCTTGATGAAGAAGGTGCGATTGCTGGGTTTGATGTCATTGCAGAACAAAGTATGCATGTCAATGAACTTCCCAGACAAGCACTCTGGTGGGGTATTTTTGCTTCAACAGTAGAAGAAACTGTCCTCACAGCGGCGCAAACCGGTATGTCCGCCGATGAAGCGATTGATTTGCTCGCTGAAGAATGGAACAACCTACGCGACGAGTTCGAGTAAATCGCTTCCAATTAATAGCGTTATGTAGGGGCGGTTCGCGAATCGCCCTTACTTTCATGCAATGATTGTTTTTGCAAATAGATTTGAAGGATGTTGTTTATGCGACGACTCCGTTCCTCTGATAATCTTTTTATTGCCCTCATTCTGATACCAATTATCCTCCTTGTGCTGGTTGTTATTTACTACCCTGCGGGAGACACCTTCCTTACGAGTCTCACTAATGAAAACCTTCGGTTTGCCAATCGTCCCCCAAAAGTTATTGGATTAGAGAACTATACCGATTTACTAGCAGATGATGAATTTTGGGAAGTAACTGGACGTAGCTTTGTCGTGGTGGCATTGACCTTGCCTTTAGAGATGTTGGTTGGATTGTCGATTGCGCTCTTGCTCAACGAGAAGTTCCCCGGACGTGGAATCATGAGGACACTGACGATTCTCCCGTGGATGTTACCGCCGGTAGTCAACGGCTTTTTATGGGGCTGGTTACTCAATGGGGAATACGGCGCATTCAATGGCTTGCTGTATCAGTTTGGTTTAATCAGCGAGTATCAAACATGGTTACTCAACCCACAATCCCAGATACTCTGGGTTGCAATCGTACAGACTTGGACTCGCTTTGCTTTCCCAACGATTATCTTGCTAGCAGGTTTGCAGGGCATCCCACAAGATATTTATGATGCGGCGAAAGTTGATGGGGCAGGGACATTCGCGCGCTTTTTTAATATGACTCTCCCTATGTTGTTACCCTCAATTGGCGTCGCCTTAGTCGTCGAATTCATCGCTGCATTTCAGATCTTTGATGTCATCTGGACACTCACCGCTGGCGGTTCAGCAGGTGGGGCGATTAACCCCTTCACGAAGACGCTCATGATTTTCAATTATGAGTTGGTCTTTAGTGAGTTGCGAATCGGCTTGGGCGCGGCACTGTCTTATCTGGTGCTATTGATGTCACT
>JANQRM010000164.1 GCA_028284565.1 Anaerolineae bacterium
GATTACGTAGATGCCCATCAGGACGCGCTGATTGACTTGGCAAAACGTCTGATTGCAACACCCAGTCCTAATCCTCCTGACGGTGAACGGCGGTGTGCTGAAGTTGCCAATCGCGCGTTAAATAAATTGGGTTTCACTAACACGCACATCCTCGAACCACTTTCTGAGCGCGCGAATTTGATTTGCCAATATGACTGTGGATGTGACGGTCCCACCTTGCTCTTGAATGGACACTTGGATACCAAACCTCCAGACCCAGTCGACGAGTGGGAGACGAATCCCTATCAAGCAGAAATCATCGACGGCAAGTTGTATGGTCTAGGTTCGGCGGATATGAAAGGACCTGATTCGGCATTGATTTATGGGCTAGCGGCGGCGGTAGCATGTGCATCCAATAAACTCTGTGGACAGGTGATTCTGGTATTGTCTGCCGATGAAGAAGGCGAGGCGCATTATGGCGCACGTTATCTGGTAGAGGAGGCAGGCTTAACAGCGGATGCGGTGTTAATTGCAGAACCCTGTGGGGTAACTCATGATTGGGAGACTTTGCCCCTGATTTCGCGTGGAATCTCCTGCTTACGTTTCAAGGTACGTGGGACACAAACGCACAGCAGTATCAGTGATCGTGTTCCCATCGTGAATGCCAATCTGGAAGCTAGTCGATTACTGGTGTATCTGCATGACCATTTGCAACTGCGCTATCCGCCATCAGATTTATGCCCCAAGGGACCCACTGTCAATCTAGCGACGTATTTTCAGGGTGGAGCTGGCTTGGGCAAGATAGCTGGAGAAGCCGAATTTCTCGCAGACATCCGTACCGTACCGGGCATGACCCAAACCGAGATGACGCAGGATATTGATAAAGTGATTGACAGTTTCCGTGAGCATCATTCACAAGTCGAGGTGACATGGGACTATATTGATGGACATCTGAGTTGGACTCAGCCGACGGTGATTTCAGCCAACCATCCCCTCGTCTTGGCGACACAACAAGCAGCTGAAACAGTCTTAGGGTCTGCACCGCCATTGGGTTACTTTCCCGGTGGAACGGATGCGATTTGGTGGCAGGATGTGGGAAACATCCCAACGATTCCCGGATTTGGTCCCGGTTTGCTCACCAATTGCCACAAGCCCAACGAGTATGTCAGTGTGCAGGCGTTAATCGAAGCGGCAAAGCTATACGCGCTGACGATAGTGAATTATCTGAGTGGGGACGGAGGCTGATGACGATACGCGATGTTGCGTCAATACAGGATGCAGTTCGTCAACGACAATATTGGGGGATTGAAACGCTCCAGCAATTGATTGCAATAGATAGCATTGCCCCCAATGAAGAAGTCTGTCAATTGACATTGGCGGATATATTACGTCAACAAGGCTTGGAGGTGGAATTACTTCCGCTGGATGATGGCACATTAACGCAAACGGAAGGTTTTCTCGATACAGGATTGCCTTTAGCCAACCGTCCCAATCTGGTGGCCCATTATGGAGACCGCAAAGGGACTGGAAAATCGCTTATCTTGAACTCGCACATCGACACCGTGACATGGGAACACAGCGTTGACCAATGGCAGATACATCCTCTGTCTGGTGCGGTGATAGATGGCAAACTCTATGGACGTGGGGCAATGGATGCCAAAGGGCAGGTGATGAGTGCGTTGGTTGCTGTAATGGCACTCAAAGACTTAGGTTATCAGCCGTCGGGTCATGTCTTGGTGCAGAGCGTTGTCAGTGAGGAGCCAGATGGCAATGGCACATTGGCATTGTGCGCGCAGGGTTATGTCGCGGATGGTGCGATTAACCTTGAAGCAACCGAGAATCAGCTTGCCTATGGACATCGGGGGATTATCGGCTTGCGGTATAAGCTTTCGGGTGAAGTGCGCCATGCGTCGGTGCGGGGCAATTTGACGAATGTGATTGTGCAAGCAGGGAAACTAGCTCATGCGCTTGACCACAGCTTGGATGTCTGGTCTCATCCCTCGGATGCTGTCTATAGTCCACCGACAGTTAATATTGGTCGTATCACAGGTGGGGATGATATTTTTACCACACCCTATGGTTGTACCTTAGATTGTGGTATTCGCTATGCCCCCGTTACGTATCAGGACATTCTTTCTACTATAGAAGAAGCCCTTCAGCGTGAAGCAGAACATCTACCACCACTACCATCAGTGCATGATGCCGTATTCATGCACGTTGACGCATCGCATACCCCGATGGACCATCCTTTTATGCAGATGTTTCAAGGTGCGATTCATGCCATCGAACCGGACAGCAACCCTATTACCTTTCCGGCGGCGTGTGATGTGCGTCATTTGATTAATCGCTATCAGATGCCCGCGTGCATTTTTGGTCCGGGGGAGTTGCACTTGGCTCATGCTGAAAATGAATACCTTGACCTCGCACAGTGGGAACGTGCCAGTCAAATTCTCGCGTTGTTTATCACAAAATGGTGCAAATGAGTGTAACGGAAGGGCTTGGCGATGAATTTCAGTGATTTGAGGGAGAAACGTCTATGAAACTAACGGGCAAAGTCGCTATTATCACGGGTGGCGGGCGTGGCATCGGCGCGGGAATTAGCAAGCGTCTGGCAGAAGAAGGGGCAAAAGTGGCCATTGCCCAGCGGGACGATGAATCTGCAGAAGCAACCATCGAACAGATTAAGAGCAAGGGTGGGGAAGCTCTCTATATTCAAACGGATGTGTCTGAACCAGACACCGTGCAGGCGATGATAGAGGCTACAGTGGCAGAGTACGGCATACTCGATATTCTGGTCAATAATGCGGGAATTGGTGGGCAGATGGGGCATTTTTTAGACCTGTCTTTGGAACGCTGGCAACGTATTATTGACGTAAATCTCACGGGCGTATTTGTCTGTGGGCAGGCGGCGGCACGACTCATGCGCGATACAGGCGGTGGACGTATCATCAATATCGGCTCCACGAACAGCTTTGTCGCAGAGGCAAAGGCATCACCATATGTCGCGGCGAAAGGCGGTGTCATGTTGCTCACCAAAGCGATGGCAGTAGACCTCGCGTCGCATGGTATTTTGGTGAATTGCATCGCACCGGGGTCGATTCGAGTCGAGCGCAACACAGCCTATTATGACAGCGAAGCCTTCCAGACGATGTTTGAAAAAGGGGTTCCAATAGGACATCCCGGGACACCTGCGGATATTGGGGCGGCGGTGGCATTCCTCGTGTCGGATGATGCCAACTTTATCACGGGGTCAACGCTGGTGGTGGATGGCGGATTCACCTCATTCTTTAGGATTGAATAATGACGACGGTGAATCTGGCGATTATCGGTACAGGGTTGATTGGCTCTATTTATGCACGTATCGCGCATGAGATGGTTGGTGTCAATTTAGTGGCGGTGCATGATGCCCGAGCAGACAAAGCCGGAGCGATTGCCAAGCAGTTTAATACAAAAGCTTATTTCGATGATTATGCCACGCTCTTTCAGGCACATTCTGAACTTGATGGAGTCTTGGTTTGTACGCCAGTTGCTTATCATCTTGAACCCGCATTGGCGACCTTAAACGCTGGCAAGCACCTCCTCATCCAAAAACCCTTAGCATCAAATCTACAGGATGCCCGCCTCATTGCAGATAGAGCAAGGTCTGCTCAATGTATCGCCATGATGTCGTACAGCCTACGCTTTGACCCACGCTATGTGACCATGAAGCAGGCAGTGCAGTCAGGACGAATTGGGAAGGTGATTCACCTATATGCCCAACGCAATCCCTCACTCGATGCTTATGAACGAATTGGGGGGCGGGTGTCTTTACCTTTTTGGGTGAGTGTGCATGATATTGATATGCTCCGCTGGATTACAGATAGTGAAATCAAGCAAGTCTTTGTCAGTGCCAACCATATCGGCTTTGAACCAGCACAGCATACCCGTGCGATCCTCGCTAATTTTGTCTTTGAGAACGATGCCATTGCCGTCCTCGAAAATGCGTGGCGTGCCACCTCCACATCGAATCCACAACTATCTGTGTCGTCTTTTCAGGTGCATGGGACACGCGGTTCGATTCAAATCCGTAGCACTGAAACTGGCATCCAAATAGTTGAAGATGGCATCATGTCCACACCAGACACGTTTAATCTTCCCGAAGTGATGGGGGAGGTGGGGGGCTTGTATCGTCATGAGATTGCCACTTTTGTGCGCAGTATTCGAGAAAACAGCCCATCGCCGATTCCGATGCGCGAAGGTGTTCATGGAGTGGTGGTCGCTGAGGCAATTGAAGAATCCATACGAACAGGTTTACCCGTGACTCCAGTTTATCCAATCGTCAATTTTCAGGAGGCGAACAATGACATCTGAACCGCTGAATGTACTGATAACCTATCGCTGGGAGTTGCTTGATGACCAGCTCGTCCAGCGGATACGGGATGTATCAGCACACCTCCATGTGAGCTATGCGCTGAACGAAGCCGATGACCAACGTTTGCTCCCGACGACAGATATTTTGTTTACGATCCCCTTGCCCGAAAGCCTTGCCCTTGTCCCGCGACTGAAGTGGGTGCAATTGTTAAGTGCAGGCTACGAACATCTCAAAACACATCCCCTTGCGACAACCGATACTTTCGTCACCAACTCGTCGGGCATTCATGGCATCCCGATTTCAGAATATGTCTTGACCTCTATGGCAGTATTGAGCCGACAACTCCATCGAATTTACACAATGTCTGACACTGAAAAACTTTGGAAACCCTTTCAATTTGTAGGACGGGAATTGTATGACGCAACAGTGGGTATCGTCGGCATCGGGAGCATTGGGCGGGAAATTGCTCGGCTGGCACGGGCGTTTGGGATGCGCGTGATTGGGGTGGACCCTCGCACCCCCAACCCATGGCAGATGGACGGACGCTATCTTGAAGAACGTCAAACAACCAAATACCTAGAAAGTGACACGACGATTGACATCCGCACAAGCGACCACTTGACTTGGCTCTTGCAAGAGAGTGATTTTGTCGTGCTAGCTGTG
>JANQRM010000173.1 GCA_028284565.1 Anaerolineae bacterium
AGAGCTATAGCTGTGACAGCAAGGATGATGAAGGCGAGGATGATTTCGGTTTCGCTCACCCCACCGAATAAGAACGCAATACTTTGCAACGGAATCGCCGCGAGTAGGAGCAAGACAATATAACCCAGCGCGGATTCCATCTTGCCAACGATGAAAGAGGCATTGGGAAGCAACGTGGTTTGGAGTAGATCATAGGTTTTGCGTTCACGCTCCCCGGTAATGGCTCCGGCAGTGAGAGCTGGCACGATGAAGATGATTAAGACAAGTTCTGCGCCGACCACTCCAATGAAAAGCAAACGTCCGAGTTCGCCTGTAACGACTGTCCCGCTTGATGGCAATTGGAAAAGGTACAAGAGAATAGTGAAACTGCTCATCAAAGCCAAATAAATCGTGATGATGGCAAAGGCGCGCACCCCGCGCATCCGACCGCGGAGTTCTTTGAGCATGACAGGATTGCGTCGAAAGGCACGAATCTCTGGAATGGTAATGATCGTCACCCACACGGTTGGAATGAGGATAGCAATCGCTGGCAAGAAGCCAAATGCTATCAATAACAATACGTTGCTGAGTATCATGAGCCAGACGAGCAGGATTCCCCAGAATTCTTGGGCACGTACCCCTACCGAAGCCACAACCATTAAGCTCATGTTGATGAACACGGTGAGAATCATTGTGAGTAAAGCGACATCCGCGCTAGCACGATAGCGACTGAAGAATGAATCCTTGAGGGATGTGAATAGACTTCCATCACCATTGCCTGCTACCGCCCCCAAGATTATCAAGATAATTCCCAGAAGGAGATGGGCAATCGCTCCCCATTGGAGAATCTTAACGGCGCGCAGAATTAGTACTTCGCGTTGGGTGAGGGGTTCTTCTGGGATGTTAACCCAATCAGAGTCAGCTGTGATGTTTGCTCCAAAGAGATTGATTATCCCACCAAAAATACTTTTTAAGAAATCACGCATTGCTTGTCCTTATTCGATGTCAAGTTTGAATTTCGTTTCATTCTTATTTGTCTCGTTTTTACCGTCGGCGGTACAATATATGTTTTCGGCGGTTGGCAAGGGCGTTCCCGCAGTGTGGCGGTTAAAGGTTAGGATTAGGTTAAAATAGCATTTCAGCAAGTCAGCTATCAGCATTTCACTTTTTAGAAAGTTTATTAAATTAGTGAACGCGAACTTACCCATCTAAATATAAAACATAACCATCCCTAAGAGAATCGTATCACATAACAGGTGATTTGTGGGATGCAAATGGCTATGCATATGCATCACTCATCAACTCGTGTGACTAAAAAACATCCCATGTGATTATCTGCAAAGAATTTTTCTATGGTGTTCATGTCGTCTGCATTACAGTTTAGCAAAATTTTGACTTCGGAGTCGCGTTTGAATAAGTCCACCGTAATGAGAATTGCAGTTATTTTATAGTTACCATCGCCACTTTGTTGACCTATCCAAACGTCAATACCTTCTCCATCGCCTGCGGTTGTGCCTTTTAGATAACCATAATCGAGTGGATAAATCACATCTGGATAACGTGGATGGGGTGAACCTCGCGGACGGTCAATGATGACAGTCGATTCTTGCACGAGTTGGTCGATATGAGACCAAAAGTGTTCGTTTGGTTGCCCTGACATTGAACTAAGTTAGTCTATAATTCGCTTGGCGACTTGGCGACCTAGCTCCACGGCGTAATTCGTGCCTCTATCCCACGGATAGACTTGTGACATGCTCGCCCAATAGAGACCGTTAATCGGCGTTTTGAGGTCGGGGATGTTCTGGCTGTGGTTGATTTCGGGAACGGGTTGGGCATAGGGCGCACGGAAGACCCACGACTTGCGTACCCAATCGGGATTGAAGTCGGGATTGACGGTTTTGAGCGCAGGTAGAAAGCGGTCAACGAGTTCGGATTCGCTCATGGTAAAGTATTCGTGGTCGGCTGGGACATAATCGCCACAGTAGATGATGTGGTCGCCTCCGTAGTGCTTACGCGGAAGGAAGTTGGTATGCTCGACAAGAGCAAGGAAGGGAAATTCATTTTGCGAACTACCGGGTGTGGACGCGGGTAGATTGAGCCAGTAGGTGTCATCATGCATGAGACGGTGTTTGAGTGCCAGCACAACACAAAGTCCACCGATGCTTTTGAGCTTGGCGACTTGATTGCCATAAGGGGTATGTGCTAGTCCCTCTGTTAATTTGAGTAGGAGTTTGGGGGATGTGGTGCTGATGACTTGATCGAATTCCTGTGCTTCGTCATTCACCATCAATGTGAGTTTGCCATTAGGTTCGCTGATTTTTTCGACAGGTGCATTGAGGCAAATGGTCGCGCCTTGTTGTTGGATAGCTTTACCTAAATCGTCAAGAAAGGCTTGGAAACCGCCATGATATGTCCCCAATTTGAGACTACGTTTGTAAATTCTCGCCCACATCCATGACATGGGGACTTGATTGTAGTCTTCTGCAAATTTACCAATCAGCAAAGGTTTGAAGAATTTTTCATAGGCTTCGTTGCCCATGTATTTTTGCATCCAGTTATGAGCTGTCACTTTTTCGAGTGCTTGCCAATTGGAGGTTAGTTTCAGATAGACACCTGCCAAGCCCATGCGAATAGTCGAGATGAAGGACAAAGGCAAAAAGATAGCGGAGGGGGAAATCTCGGATCGGACGGGTTTGCCATCAATCCAATAGCTCGTTTTGGGGCGTGGGAAGATGACTTTTTCTCTGTGTCCAATTTCGTCGATAAGACTGAGAATGTCATTATCGGTGGTGAACCAATGGTGATAGAACTTTTCAAGCGTCCAATCCCAATGATCATCTTTGAAGCCGGATGCCAAGCCCCCTACTCTATCAGAGGCTTCATAGAGAGTCACATCATAGCCAGCACGAATCAAATCCCATGAGGCAGACATCCCTGCGACACCTGCACCAATAATCCCAACTTTGCCTTTTGTCTGTGTCATGTACGACTCTCAAATTGCCGTTAATAATCTGGGTCATTATACGGGGATGGCAAGATGAGGTCGATAGCGGTTAGTCGTCGGTTTCTTGTCGGGACTTTTTGCGCTTGAGTAGACGCGAGCCGATATTGCCTTCTTCGGGTGGGGCAGATGACGACGGACTTGCTGTTGGGCGTGAAGGTGGGGCTGGTGTTGGGCGACGCGGTGTGCGGGGTGCATCAATAGGTTGTTTGGGAGACACATCGCTGTCGTCCATACGCTCCCGTACTCGTTGACGTGCGCTTAATAGGGTGTTGAGGCGTTCTGAGCGTTCATCTACATCCGTATTGCCACCAAATAATGAGGCACGGAGGCGTTGCAAATCGCTACGGGTGATGATGAGGCGTCGCACGGCAATATCGAAGGGAAGGATTAACATGGCAATGATGAGGAGTAGTGGATAAATCGGTGCGGTAGCAGTGCGCTCACCTAATGTATGTGCAAAGACTCCTTCTGGATTATCGACAAAAGAAGTTCCGCCTGTCGCATCGGCAATACGTGCAAGAAGAGTCTCATTTTGGTCGGATTGTAAATATTCCGA
>JANQRM010000182.1 GCA_028284565.1 Anaerolineae bacterium
CATTACGCCGAAGATGGCTATGCGGTGTCGCCTGTATTTGGGGCATCATGGAGTCTCAAGCGAATGGAATCGCTCCTGCAAAACAGCCCGAATACGGAAGATTATTTGCCGAATGGGGTGTCTCCACAGGTAGGACAGGTGGTGCAACTTAAGGGACTTGCCAAGACTTTCCGTGCGGTGGCTGAGGGCGGTGCAGATGCCTTTTATCAGGGTGAGATTGCAGATGCAATTGTGGAGACGGTGCAAGCGCAGGGCGGGACACTCACTCATGATGATTTAGAGTTACACACTTCGACATGGGGCGAACCAATTGGTACAGATTATCGGGGAATCACCGTCCTCGAACATGCGCCGAATGGACAGGGCATTACTGCGCTCATTGCGATGAATATCGCCAAAGCATGGGATTTAGCCTCCATGCCAGCCGATTCACCAGAACGTCTGCATCTGATGGTGGAAGCGATGCGTCTCGCTTTTGCGGATGCGCGTCAATATATCGCTGACCCCGACAAGGTGGACATTCCCATCAACGGCTTGCTGAGTGAATCCTATGCACAAGAACGCCGGCAACTTATCTCGGAAGAGCGTGCCATGCAACCGCCATCCTTTGGTCGTCCGCCCATGAGTTCGGACACGATTTATCTCTGTGTGGTGGATGGCAAGGGCAATGCCTGCTCATTCATCAATAGCCTGTATATGGGTTTTGGCAGTGGGATTGTCGCTCAAGGCACTGGAGTCTTTTTGCAGAATCGAGGCGCGAATTTCGTCCTTGACCCAGAGCATCCCAACGCCCTTGTAGGTGGCAAGCGCCCCTACCATACGATCATCCCCGGCATGGCACTCAAAGATGATAACTTGTGGGCAACATTTGGCGTGATGGGGGGCTTTATGCAACCGCAGGGACATTTTCAAGTGATGAGTGCGATGATTGACGATGACCTCAATCCCCAAGAAGCTCTGGACCGTCCGCGCTGGTGCATGTTGGCAGGGACAGGCGACAGCACCCTCGCATTAGAAGAAGGCATTCCAGTTAAGACGATGGCGCGTCTTGCTCAAATGGGACACAAGGTTCAGCCGATTTCGGGTCAAGCCCGGGGTGTCTTTGGGGCAGGCCAGATTATCCATCGGGATGCTGAAACAGGCGTGCTTTATGGCGGGAGTGAACCGCGTAAAGACGGGCTGGTCGCTGGGTTTTAGGACGAAATAGCCTTTGGCGAGACCAACTGCACATGGATGCCTTTGCGAAGCGTATTTTGCACCTCTGCTACTGTGTCCGTATGTTGAATTAAATCCAATATGTCAGCTTCACTTGCATCCGCTTCAACTGTTGCGGTATAGGTGACATTCTCGGCAATGCTCCCTGCTTTAGGCGCAAATTCACCTTGCACTTGTACTTTGACTCTTGCCACGTGAATATTGCGCTGTTTGGCTTCGCGGTAAATGTCATTGCAATAACAGGTCGCCAATGCCAAGAACAACAACTCCCCACCATTCGCACTTGAAACGAGTCCTTCTGTTTTGGGAAGAATAGTAATGGAATGACTTTTTCCGTTGGTCGTTAAGGTCACGTGATTGTTATCCGCATGATTGGTCACTTCAGCTTGGATACGAATCATGAATTATTCCCCCTAGTCAATGGATACGACAATTTTCCGCCAATCACATCCTGAATACAAATACAGACAAGACATTTTCAATATCTTCGGGGTAAGATAGGAGCTGTTTTGCACACTGAAGGATTCGCTATGAAAAAGTTGCTCATTGTATTCATTCTGTTGTTATTGACACTCCCCCTCAGCGCACAGGACGACCCGATGCCGGTTTTCGTGCCAGAGGTGATTAATACCTACGACCATGACAACCAAGCCTTTACACAGGGCTTGCTCTATCACAACGGCTTCCTCTATGAAAGCACTGGACGACTCGGACAGTCTAGCTTGCGACAAGTGGACCCCTTAACAGGTGAAGTCCTCAAAATCGTTGCATTAGATGATATATATTTTGCTGAAGGCTTAGAACTTGTCGGCGATCAACTGATTCAACTCACATGGACAGCCGGCGAAGCCTTTGTTTATGATGTGGACACATTTGAGTTGATCGATACCTACACCTATGAAGGTCAGGGTTGGGGTTTATGTCTCGATGGGGATTATCTCTATATGGGCGATGGCACGTCTTACTTGTCTATTCGAGAAGCGGATACCTTCGACCTCATCTTCCGCGGATTAGTAACCTTTCAAGGCAATCCCCTTAATGCGGGCTTGCTCAACGAACTCGAATGTGTGGGCGACATCATCTATGCCAATGCCTGGCAAACTCAAGTGATACTGATGCTGGATAAAACGGACGGGCGTGTGATTGGGGTAATTGATACGACAGGCATCCTCACCCAAGAGGAATACGATGCGCTGGATGGCAGTAGCGTCCTCAATGGCATCGCTTATAATCCCGAAACAGAGACCTTTTTCATCACAGGCAAAAATTGGAACAAGCTATTTGAGGTGCGCTTCGTCCCGCGTGACGGCTAAAGGTTTAACTGTTTTTGGACGTGCGATGTGATGCTAAATAGGCTCGTGCGTCTTCCATAGATGATTCAAGATGCAATGCCTCACCCATATCAGGCTTAATGCTTTTCATCATCTTTACCATGACTTGAATAAAGAAATTGGCTCCTACCAGCACCGTTAAGCCCAGTTGCGGATGATCCATATATTTTATTTTGGTCAGATGTGGCAATGCACCTTTGGGTATCGAACCGGACTCTCGCAAGTCGACAATTTGGTCGAGGATGATGGTCGATTCATCCAAAATTCGACTTGCTTCATCATTGCTTAGATAAAACTCATCCCACGTCCAATCACCTTGATAGATCATTCGGAATGTCTGTTCATCATCACGTACCACTTGAATCGGCATGTTGGTATCCCTCTTACTCCTATAAAGGTAATTATAGGGAATGTTATGATGGCATATGGTTAAGAACTCAAAAGTGCACCACCACCTTGCCTTTGGATTGTCCGCTGTGCAAGTATTCCACGGCATCGACTACCGAATCCACGCCTGTGAATTCCGTGGGGTCAACTTGGATATCGAGTTCGCCTGCTTGAATATGCCCAATTAATTTTGGCACATACTCCGGCATGTACTCCAACCAATGATTGAGGAACATGCTCCGTATGGAAGCGGATTTGGGGAGCAATTGCATGGTGACACGCGGTTGCGTCACGATTTCGGGACCGTCTTTGTATTCTGTGATTGCGCCAATAATCACCAGGCGTCCCCGAATCGCCAGATTCTTAACGGCAACATCAAACATCGACCTGCCGACACTTTCATAGACCAAATCGAGCTGGTTGCGGTATTCGCTTTTGATGACCTGTACAAAGTCCTCTTTTTTGTAATTAATCACACGGTCAACGCCCCATGACTGCAGGAGGTCGGCTTTTTCGTCTGTGCTACACGTCCCAATCACATGACAGCCTTCGAGTTTTGCTAATTGCACCGCGTACTGTCCCGTGCCTCCAGCGGCGGCGGTGACGAGTACGGTATCGCTGGACTTCATCTCACCACAGGGATACAAGCCAAAAGCGGCGGTCAAGCCACTCAGCAAGACACTCACATAGGCAGGATTATCATCCGGCACAGGGAACACTCGACTTGCCCGATGACTCCCATATTCTCGATAGCCACTGCCCAAATTGAGTGCAATCACATGCTGTCCAGCTTGCAGGTGAGAGACATTGTCGCCAACAGCCACCACTTCTCCCAGAATATCCATGCCCAAGTCAATTGGTGGTTCTTTGCCGGGGGTATAACTGCCTGCCGTGACATTGATGTCTGTCGCATTCACACCAGCGTACAAATTCCGCACTACCACGTCATCATGTTCGGGGTCTTGCCATGCGGTTTCTACAATCTCAGCGGCTTCTCGGAAGTTATTCGTGAATTTCGATGCAACAACTTTGCGATAACTTTGAGGATGGCTCATACTACATGTCCTTTGTCGTCTACAAATATGGCTCTATTTTCATCTTGTACAAAATATTAGACAAACTATTCTTCATCGAACAAGGGAAGCTGATATCGCTCCTGCAAAACAATATCACCTCTCATAAATGCATCACCAGTAAAGTATTTATGCAATTCTTCTCTTGCAAAAGAATTTACATTTGTAAAATTAAGATGTTTTTATCTATTTCAACTTGAATATGTAACTTTCCAAGTTCATCAACTATTTTTCTTAAGTAGGGTCGAACTAAAAGCCCTAGCAAACCTTTTTTGGTATCATATTCTTGCCAAAAATCCCAAACTTCAATAGCTTCACGCATAATTTCATCTTCACTAATCGAGAAATTGGTTGAAGAAGAATTTCTGAGGACTAATCCAGCTATAGAAACTCTTAATCTTTCTTTTAGAGTACGTTTTCCATACCCGTCTTCAAACCAATCATTCGCTGAAAGATCAAGAGGGATCAAATACAAGAATTGGGCATTGGTATTTAATACTTGTATTGGGCTCTCATCTTCTTGAGGATTAATGAAATCACCTTCATTTGAAAGAAACTCTAAATAAATGCCATCATCTTGTCGTACAACTCCCACTGTCCCGAATTTACTCGTTTCGATTCCAATGTTGACTAATTCTTCAGAAATCTCTTCTAGCGATTCAGACATACGATTGCTATCTTCACCAGTAACCGCATAAATAATTTGCGAAATCCAGTCTTTCGAATTCTTAATACCCAAGTACGATGCGATTTCTTCACCAGTACACCCTAGAAGAACTCTTGCCTGTTGAGATGTAGAAGATTGATAACCAAAACTCCTCAACTTACATTCCAATGTCAAAAGCAACTTTTGGAGTGAATTATGCATTAGAATGTCAGGTCTAGCAGAATTATTTATTTTTATTTCATTTTGACCAGCTAATATCCGTTTAGCTTGGGTTAATTGAATTCGTGGACCTATACTATATAGCTCAAATCCTGCTTCCCGAAAAATTGGGCGTATTCCTGAAATTTCGTACGGGGTATTTGACCAAACAAGCCATAAAAATAGATTGAGTTGGAATAGAGGGGTATCAGATTGTATCATATTTTACCTAGTAGAGCATTAATAATTATCTTATCATAAAGCTCATCTCCAACATATACTGCCAGTTTAGGATGTAGAAATCTTTGAATATTGCTCAAAAAGCGGTGAACTGTATTACCACAAGTACCTTGAGGCAATATCAAAATAAATTTCTCAAGTGATAAATCCAGATAGATTTTTTGCCAAAGGTGAGAATCCAATCCATACACATGAAATCTTGAATTACTAACTTGTATAGGATTTCCCCATAATCCAAAATCTTTATTGCTGTTTTCGAAAACTTGACTGACAAAATTCTGAAACACCGGTAATTCTAAAGCGGTGTCAAACTTAAATACGATTGGAAAGCCAGTTAACGAAATTCTTTGTACATTATTTTCATCATTAACATTTGCTCCAAACCAAACTTTTTTCTCGATATATTCAGTTACTTTTTGATATACATCCAATACCCATGAGATTTGACTTCGCAAACCCCTGAAATTTTGCGATCTGTTTGTAACTTTTCCACCTGACCAAAAATCATTTCCCCCCCTTTCTTCATCAGGTATACGTAGCATCATCATCGAGTAAAAATCTGGGAATATATCCTGTAGTTGTTGTAATTTCTGCTGAATTTTAAATACATACGTTCCTATTTCAAAGCTTGACCCTTTTCCTTCTTCAAGCCTTTTGGTCTCATCGTCATTTTCACTTAAATTATCATCAATAGTATTTGTATCATCCCAATATCCGTAATCGAACTTATCAATATGGTTAAATTTGAATTTAACGAATCTATCTTCGTATTGTCCTTTTATTACACCTTCCCATACCTGATTAAGGAAAATACCAGATAGCCATACAAAATCAATTAGGGAGTTTGAACGTACTTTATTGTTAATATGTTTTTCACTTATCTTGGATTTCAATATTGAATGAACAACGAAATGTCTAGATGACATAATCTCAACAAAACCGAATTCTAGCCCTGCGATATCAACACGTGCGAAGTCGTTCTCTATAGGTGTGATTGTCCAATTATCATCCTGCAACACATTTTGTAAAAGGTTTATATCCTGTGTATATTCTGTCTCTGTTTCTAACATAAATGATTTAATTAAACCGGCATCGTCTTTGATTCTAAAACTTGAAATCTCCTCGCTACGATTGTAAGCGTACCTGTCCAGAAAGTTGAAAGCTTGTTCCTTTGTTTCTATGGTGTCGAGAGAAGACATTTAGAAAATCCTTCTTATGAAAAGCAAAGTTTAATTTAGTAGGAATTTGAAATGTGATGTACGACTTTATCTACCTTGAAGGATACAGTTATTATCGAATATCGCAAAATTGTTTTGGTCACAGCTTCATTTTTGCCAAATATTGTTGCGATTTTTGGGGTTTGTAGAAAACCTATTCCAACCTCTTGAAACTGCACAGCTTCTTGTACAATGGCAGGTATGTCGAATGCCTTAGAATGCCAAAACCTCTATAAATTCTTTAACCATATACCAGCCGTTGATGACCTGTCCTTTGTCGTGGAACAGGGCGAGTTTGTGACGCTGTTGGGTCCATCTGGTTGTGGGAAGACAACAACTCTGCGCCTGATTGCGGGCTTTGAAGAACCCGATAATGGCACAATCAAGATTAATGAGCGCGTCGTTGCGAATGGGTCGGGTTATACACCACCAGAGAAGCGCAATGTGGGTATGGTCTTTCAGGATTATGCCTTGTTTCCGCATGTGAATGTGGCAGAGAACATTGCTTTTGGTCTGAAGGACAAATCAAAGGCAAAGCAGAAGCGGGTGGATAGCTTGTTGGATTTGGTAGGATTAGCAGGCTACCAAAATCGAATGCCACATGAGTTATCGGGTGGTCAGCAACAGCGAGTAGCGTTAGCAAGGGCATTAGCACCACAGCCGGATATTCTGATGCTGGATGAGCCGTTTTCTAATTTGGATACATCCTTGCGGGAGCAAGTACGAGCTGATGTGCGGAAAATCTTGCGAGAAACAGGCACAACAGCCATTTTTGTCACACATGACCAGCACGAAGCCTTGAGCTTATCGGATGAGGTGGCGGTGATGTTTCATGGCAAGTTGGCACAGATGACCACACCCCATGCCTTATACAATCGTCCAGTGAGTAAGCAAGTAGCAGAGTTTGTGGGTGAGGCGAATTTCTTATCGGCAACAGCACAAGGTTCACATGCCGAGAGCATCTTGGGGACAATTCCGATTGTGAATCCACGACAGGGCAAGGTGGATTTGTTAATTCGACCAGAAGCGTTGAAATTGAATGTGCTGGGGGATGGGTTTCCAGCAGAAGTCTTGTGGCGGGAGTATTATGGGCATGAACAACGGCTGGGCATGCGCTTGTCAGATGGCACCACTTTGGTTGCTAGAGCCAATGTAGATGTCTATTATGAGCGTGGGCAACAAGTAGGTGTGAACTTGAAAATGGCAGTGATGGCGTTTGGTAAAACAGCCGATCTCACTAATTAATAAGTTTCGTATAGATACATGGCACTATGTAGATCGGTCAATCGAGTAGGTTGGCTGATAATAAA
>JANQRM010000214.1 GCA_028284565.1 Anaerolineae bacterium
TTGGCGAGTATCAGTGAGATTGATTTGGGTCAGGCCGTGATGGATAAGCTGGCGGTGAATTATGAACGGGAGTGGGGTAAGGGCGAGTAAAAAGTAGAAAAGTATTTCAGCTTGCAATTATTGAAAATTATTTAATAATCTGAACTATAGTGACCCTTCAAGAACCACTAAAGGAAACAATCTTATGCGGATGAGCAAACTGTTTAGTCAAACCTTGCGTGATGTGCCTGCGGAAGTGGATATTGTCAGCCATCAATTGTTGTTGCGGGCGGGCTATATCCGTCAGTTGGGGACAGGCATCTTCAGTTATCTACCTTTGGCGCAACGGGCATTGACTAAAATTGAAAATATCATTCGTGATGAGATGGACAAAATCGACGGGCAAGAAATCACGATGCCAGTCGTGCATCCTGCGAGTTTGTGGCAAGAGACCGGACGCTGGTATGCAATCGGTCCTGAATTGACACGCTTCTTGGATCGGGCGGAACGCGATATGGTGCTGGGAATGACGCATGAAGAAGTCGTTGCTGACCTTGCGCGCAAAGAGATTAATTCGTATAAGCAACTGCCGGTGATGATTTATCAGATTCAGACGAAGTGGCGTGATGAACCTCGTGCGCGAGGTGGATTGATTCGCGTGCGTGAGTTTGTCATGAAGGATAGCTATTCGCTGGATGTCGATGCGGACGGTCTTGATGTGCAATATCGCGCGCATTATCAAGCGTACTTCAATATCTTCCATCGCTGTGGCTTGCCTGTGATTGCGGTGTCGTCTGACGTGGGGATGATGGGGGGCTATCTGGCGCATGAGTATATGTATATCACGCCTATTGGTGAAGATACGCTGATGATTTGTGATGAATCCGGCTATGCGGCAAATCGGGAGGTGGCGCGTATCACGAAGCCCACACCTGAAGCTGAAGATGCACTCGAACTTGAGAAGGTCAAGACTCCGAATACCACGACCATTGAAGCTTTAGCCGAACTCTTGGATATTCCCAAATCGCGGACGGCTAAAGCTATCTTTATGGTGGCAACGATTGTCGAGGCGAATGAAGAAAAAGAGAAATTTGTCTTTGCGGTGGTGCGTGGGGATATGGACGTGAATGAGGTGAAGCTCGGTAATGCGGTGAATGCCAAAGCCCTGCGTCCCGCGACGGAAGCTGAGATTCGCTCGATTGGGGCAGAACCCGGCTATGGTTCACCCATCAAAGTCCGCAACTGTACCATCGTCGTTGATGATTTGATTCCCAATTCGCCCAATCTTGTCGCCGGAGCGAATGAGGTCGGTTATCACTACAAAAACGTCAATTATGGCCGTGATTATACGGCTGATGTTGTTGCAGACATCATCTCGGCGAAAGAAGGGGATACGAGTCCCGACGGCGCAGGTACTTTGCGAGAAGTTCGTGGGGTTGAAGTTGGGAATATCTTCAAACTGGGTACGCGATTTAGTGATGCGCTCGGCGCGACCTTCTTAGACAAGAATGGCAAGGCGCAACCGATTGTTATGGGGTCTTATGGCATTGGAGTGGGGCGATTGCTGGCGTGTATTGCAGAAGAATATCATGATGAGAACGGCTTGAAATTGCCGATTTCGATTGCGCCTTATGAAATTCACCTCATATCCTTGCGGGGTGGTGAAGATGAAGCTGAAAAGCTCTATGCTGATTTGCAATCTGCGGGATATTCGGTACTCTATGATGACCGTGATGACCGTCCGGGTGTGAAGTTTAATGATGCCGATTTATTGGGGATGCCTTTACGGATTACCATTAGCAAACGCTCGCTCGAAAATGGGGGCGCAGAATTCAAACGCCGGGATTTGGATGAAACGGACATTGTGTCTTTAGATAGCATCTTGGATACGGTGAAATCGGAAATCGAGACCTTGCAATCGGCATTGGATTCTTTGGTGAAAGACGTTCCCTACAACGTGACGGATTAGCACGAGAAGAGGACATTGTTATTTATGTCCTCCTTTCTTTAATCTAATGTTGGTCTAACGCATCCATGTTACGATTAAACGATTAAATCGAATATTTACTAATCTTAACATGAATTTGATGGAAATCTTGTTATAATATGGGTTGGTTTTGTGATTTATTGCACAGGAGATGGTATAAATTTTGTGATGCTTCTGCCATAGAGGCGATTATAAAAGTCTGTTAGACTTTAATAGTGTAACACCCTTAATAAATTCTTTTTTGTAGAAAGTTATCGAGCCCTTACGTGTATCCTACACCATACAATTTTGCCCTAAAAAAACGGCATCAAAAAGATATTGGAACCTTACTCGTGTATCTGGATGGTACAGGAGTTGAAAGCGTTTAGGAAACTATTATGTCAGCTTATTTAGTCATTGATGTTGATGATTTACTGAGCCGATTTGCAGAACGCAGTATCAACATCGATCTCCAAGAACTTGCGGTGGGGCTACGTGGTGGCGCAGTCCTAGCTTCGGGTTTGGTCAATGCCGAAGATTTGAAAGCCATTGCAGTTGCCAACTGGTCACAACATAACGATCAGGGGGCTTCTACCACGCCCTATATGATCTTCAAAAATGCCGGCTATGAGGTCTTTGATGTGCCAGACCGCAACAATCTGGCAGACGTTTTGATGATTCACTACTTTTCCTATGACCCAGAACCTGTTGATGAATTGATTTTGGCGACCACGAGCCAAGATATGCTCCCGCTTATTCATCGTATTAAGCGTACTCGCAACGCCCGTATTCGGATGTGGGGGTCAGAAGATGTCTTGCAAGGAACCGAATTTGCGGACGAAATCATCTTCCAACCACTCGAAAATCTTTTGGGACTTACAACGAAACACGTTGCGGTATATATCGACTTCGAGAATATCGCAATTAGTTTGAATGAACAGGGTTTTGTCGTTAATCTCGACCATCTGATTGAACGCTTTGTCTCCCAAGCTCGCGCTTATGGGCATGTCGTTAAAATGTCTGCCTATGCCCCATGGGGACAGCGTGGCACGTTACCTCCCTTGGTGGATAGTTCGGGACGTGAAGTCGCTGATGAATCGCCCTCGCGTTTGATGATGGCAAATATTGATCCGGTCTTTAATTTGCCGGGTAAGAACAGTGCCGATATTCGTATCGCGCGTGATGTCATTACTGATGCTGGACATCCTGAATCTGCTGATGTCTATATCCTCGCCAGTGGAGACCGTGACTTTAATGATGTGTTGAATACCTTAGCACAACGCAACAAAATCGTGATTGTATGGGGAGTGCGCGGGAGTACCAGTCGTCAACTCGAAAACAATCCGATGGTTTCTGTGGAATACATCGACAGCTTCACCAATCTCCAAACTCATCAGTCTTTGAGCGAAGTCACCCTGCCTGATGATGAAGTCGAGAGCTTTATTCCCTCTCAGTGGTCATCGGTTATCATTCAATTTGGGCGACTCTCCGTAAAGCTCGACTCAGAAGAGATTCAACGCCAGCAACTCATTGAGCAATTGGTTGATATTGGCGCGGTGGTCTCGGTGGACCGTGGGGAAGATTTGGTCTCCCAGTCGGTCTCTTTGGGAATTTTGAAGATGGTTTCCTCAGACCGTATGGCGCTGAATCGCAATCATTCCATTGTGGAAAAAACGCAAACCATTGTGGAATGTGTGACTCGGCGTGTGGCGAATACCCTGCAAGTTCGCGGTTGGGAATATGTCAATTACGGCTTCTTGCTGAAGGGCTTGGAGATGGAACGGGACATCACCCGCCCCGGCATGAACGATAGCGACCAATGGCGGTCTCATTGGATCGACTGCCTTGTGCGAGAGGGGGTCTTGCAACGACAGCTGGTTCCCCACCGCCATAACCCCGATGACCTTGTGCCAGTGATTAGCTTACCAGAAGTCGATGACACCAACTTCATCCAAGAGGTGATGGCGAATACGCTCCAGAATGTCTCTCTAGAAGAGTGGGAAGGCTTGGAATTAGACGGTTTGGCACAACAAGACGAAGTGACCAGCCTGATGGCACAGCGTATTATCGTTAGTGTGGAGCAGTTTACGAGCTTCCGTAACTTTGAATGGTGTCCATTGGGGAGTTTACATCGTCGCTTAAGAGACTTTGACCCCGGCATGGCGTTCCAACGGGCAGTTGAATACTTGATGTTAAATAAAGTGGCTGATGTCGATGAATATGCCAATCCACAGAGTAACTTCAATACCAAAGGGATTGCGCTCAATCTGGGTCATTCAACCACACAGTTTATCTTAGAACAACGCAACTCATTTGTGCGAGTTCTATTGACACTCTATGAACGTAACATCCCCATCACTTTGAAGACGATTCAAGAGACCCAACCCGAATCTACTTGGGATATTCCATTCTGGATTACGGTTATGGAAACCGAGAATATCTTGAATCCTTTACCCGGACGCACTGACCAATACAGCCTCTTTCGGACGCATCATACGGTGAAATTGGTCGCAGGCGACAGCCCAGAGTAAGTCTAGGCTAGGCGAAATGGGTGAGTCTGCTATAATGCCTAGCAATTATTCGATTTGACCCATGGGCAAACTGTCCAGCCCATTGGGTGACAGAGATCAAAGGATGGTCACAAATGACATTGACACCCGAACAAAAAGCTGAAATCGCCAAAGAGTATGGGATGAACGAAAATGACACGGGTTCTACCCAAGTCCAAATCGCTCTCCTGACGGCGCGGATTAAATACCTCACGGAACATCTCCAAACCCATAAACATGACGAACATTCCCGCCGAGGCTTGTTGAAGTTGGTCGGGCAACGTCGTCGTCACCAACGGTATTTAGCCCGCAAAAACCCAGAACTCTACAAAGATTTAATCAAACGTTTGGGTCTACGGAATTAGTGTTGGATGTTTGCCAGAGCGAAAAACTCTGGCTTCTTTATTATTTAGGGAAACAATCCCAAATTGATCGTTATGCAAAATGCGTCTTATGTGGCAGGTATTGAGAGAGGGTGTTAGTTCCAAAAACGGATTTAGCACCTTGTTTCAATCCCTGACATGGAGGCGCGTTTTGTTTGTGAAATGTGGAAAAAGGAGAATTAAATGACCACAGCACAAACATTTACAACCTCGATTGGTGGACAAGAAGTCACCATCGAAACGGGCAAACTCGCTCAACAGGCGGGTGGCGCGGTCACGGTACGGATGGGTGATACGATGCTCTTCTGTTCGGCGACCATGAGTAAGCATGTCCGCGAGGGCATGAGTTTCTTCCCACTCTCGGTGGATTATGAAGAAAAGATGTACGCCGCAGGCAAGATTCCCGGAGGTTTTTTCCGTCGGGAAGGGCGACCAGCAGAAGGTGCAATTCTTATCTCTCGCGTGATTGATCGTACCCTGCGTCCGCTATTCCCTGATGGAATGCGGAATGAAGTTCAAATAATCTTGACCTCGCTAAGTCATGACCAAGAACATCAGGTGGATATGCTAGGGGTTTTGGCGGCGAGTGCCTCTATTTTCATCTCAGATATTCCTTGGGATGGTCCGGTTGCTGGGGTTCGCATGGGTTTGATTGATGGCGAACTCAAGGTCAACCCAAGCCTCACTGAGATGGAAAAGAGCGACCTCGATTTGCGTGTCTCTGGGACAGCAGATGCCATCAATATGGTCGAATGTGGCGCAAAAGAAGTGGATGAAGCCATCGTCTTAGATGCTATGAAATTGGCAAAAGAATCCATCCAATCCCTCATTGCAGTTCAACATGAAATGCGCGAAGCACTCGGCAAAGAGAAAGCCGAAGTTGAACTGGTCAGCTTGGATGAGGCGATTGTCGAAGCCGTGAAGAAGCGTACCGAATCGACTATTCGTGATGCCTTCGTGAATCACACAGACCGTCATGATCGTCGTGATATTCTCAAAGCGATTGAAACAGAAATCGTCGAAGCAACCGAAGCCCGCAACACAAACCTCCCTGAAGAAAAACAAGTCCCCATCAGTGACATTAAAGAAGCACTCTACAAAGTACAAAAATCGGTGGTTCGCAATCGGATTACGAAAGACAAAGTTCGTCCCGATGGACGTGATTTTGTCACCATTCGCCCGCTGTCTTCAGAAGTGTCTTATGTCCCGCGTGTGCATGGGTCGGGCTTGTTCCAACGTGGTGAAACGCAAGTACTGACACTGGCAACACTCGGCACACCACGCGATTCGCAATTGATGGATGGACTGATGGAAGACAACAAGCGTTATATCCATCACTACAACTTCCCACCATATAGTACAGGTGAAACGGGCTTCATGCGTGGACCCAAACGCCGTGAAATTGGACATGGCTCCTTAGCAGAAAATGCCTTGCTTCCGATGATTCCTGAAGAAAAAGAATTTCCCTATACGCTACGGCTTGTCAGTGAAGTCATGAGTTCTAATGGCAGTACATCGATGGCAAGCGTTTGTGCCAGTACATTGGCGTTGATGGATGCAGGCGTGCCGATTAAAAATCCAGTTGCTGGCATAGCAATGGGTCTCATCAAAGAGGGCGACGATGTGGCAATTTTGACCGATATTCAAGGGATGGAAGATCATCTCGGCGATATGGATTTCAAAGTGGCTGGAACCGTCAATGGCATTACCGCGTTACAAATGGACATCAAAATCACAGGTGTCTCTGATGAAGTAATGGAGCAAGCACTCAAGCAAGCCCGTGATGCACGCTTACAAATCCTTGAGGTGATGAATCAAGCAATTGCTGAACCTCGTGAAAAACTCAGCGATTTTGCACCTCGCATGGAGACCTTCAAAGTGCCAGTGGATAAAATTGGCGCGATTATTGGTCCTGGTGGGAAAACGGTACGTAGCATCCAAGATTCCTTGCAAGTGACGGTGGAAATCGCTGACGATGGCACGGTCTTTGTGGCAGGAAACGATGGACCAACTGTCGATCAAGCGATGGCTAAAATCAAAGGCTTAATCGAAGAAGCTGAACTCGGTCAAATCTACATGGGTAAAGTGACTCGGATTGAGAACTACGGTGCATTTGTCGAATTCTTGCCTGGCAAAGACGGCTTGGTTCATATCTCCCAACTGGCAGATTACCGTGTTGAGAGCGTGGAACAAGAGGTTGCTGTTGGTGATGAAGTCATGGTCATGGTCACGGATATTGACCCCTCTGGGCGAGTGCGTCTCAGTCGTCAAGCGGTTCTCGAAGGTTGGGACATCGAAGAAGCCCGTCGTCGAGATTCTGGTAGTCGTGGTGGCGGCAATCGTGGACGCGGTGGGAACAACCGCAATCGTGGACGTGGTGGCAACAATCGTGGTGGTGGTAATCGCGGACGCAACAACGACTAAATCAACTCAAGCAAATCGAAGCGCGTCATGGTTCACTGTGGCGCGTTTTTTGGTTAAGAAACTGGTACTTGATGAACGATTTCATTTTGGCAATGGCAAAGCATCTTCCACCCAGTGCATCCACCATGCAAGTGTTGGATGTTGATGGTGTCTCTGCTGAGATATTCAGTTCGCTTCGTGATGATCTCTACTTCCAGACAGAAGTAACGGAATCCGACTCGGTTGATGCTGTGGTTGCGTATGACCATGCCTTAGACCGCGACTTTCTATCCCAAATGCTTGACGTGCTCCGTGTGGGTGGACGTTTGATTATCGTGCATTCGGAGGGTGATCCAAGTGGTGAATTGGTGGATACACTGGAGTCTGCTGGCTATGTGCGTATCCTCGTCGAAAGAGCAACAGACGCAGTTGGCGTACTCATTCGTGGAGAAAAGCCACACACGACGGCGAACACCATAGCACGTATCCAGACCGTCTCAACTCAAGATGCCAATTCTGTGGATTGGTCTGATTTTCGCGGACGTTATGTGCATCTGCTCATTCGGCAAATGCCTAACAAACCCGTCTGGAAGTTATCACCGGATGAAACTATCGAGTGGCAAGCCGTGACCATCCAACACCATGAAACAACCGTCTTGCTCGGCTATAGTAGCTTGCCCAAATGCGTCGAATTCATGCAATCAGCAGTGATAGCCGGATGGGTTCAAGATGTCAATAAGGTCGGCAAGTTCAAGAAACAAGTCATTCAAGATTTGGCGATGGCGATTCTTTTCAATCCTAGCTTGGAAGAAGTATCGGCTCAGCGAGCGACATGGTTTCCCATTGATCCTAACCTTGCCGAAGCTCC
>JANQRM010000225.1 GCA_028284565.1 Anaerolineae bacterium
TGTGAATGACTGTCGCTTTAATAATTGCACGCATACGGATGAGCCGGGCTGTGCGGTGCGGGAAGCGGTGGACAATGGCGATATCGCCCAGACACGCTATGAGAACTTCTTGCATCTGCGGGATGAACTCATCGAAACCTATATTGTCTATGAGCGTTAAATCATGGCGACAACCATTTGGGATGTGACCCTTGATAACAAACCCTATGTTGTGCGTTTGGAGCATGGCTATTGGTCAGGTAAGCGCGACTTATTTGTGAATGATGAGTTGATCTTTAAAAGTCAACGACTCTTCGATACGGGTGATGAGATCGTCTTTGAGTTGGGCAATGAGGAAGCCTGTGTCATCATTGAACCGAATATTTTCAAATTTAATTATGCCTTGACGGTTAATGGCATCTGTATCGAAACAGGGAAACCCCGACGTAAAGAGCGTAGTTGGTAAGTCAATTCAAATAAGTTGCTGGACAATTTGAGAATGGTTACACTTGAACGCATTGGTTGTTGACCGATGTGTTTTTTCTTTTTAGTTAGGAGTTCTTATTATGTCTGATGAAACCATTCGCTTTGATTTACCCCAGAGCGACATTCCCAAGCAATGGTATAACGTGCAAGCGGACTTACCGCGTCCCTTGCCACCCGTTTTGCATCCGGGGACGAAGCAACCGGTAGGTCCCGATGACCTTGCGCCTTTGTTTCCGATGCAACTCATCATGCAAGAAGTGAGTCAAGACCGCTATATCGACATCCCAGACGAAGTACGTGAAATCTACAAGTTGTGGCGACCTACCCCTTTGCTCCGTGCGCATCGTTTAGAAAAATTGCTCGATACCCCCGCGCATATCTATTACAAATATGAAGGTGTGTCTCCGAGTGGGAGTCATAAGCTGAATACAGCGACTGCCCAAGCCTATTACAACAAAGAAGAGGGTATCTCTGGTTTAACGACGGAGACAGGCGCGGGACAATGGGGGACAGCTCTCTCCCAAGCCTGTAACTTCTTCGGCTTGGAATGCATCGTCTATATGGTGAAGATTAGCTACCAGCAAAAGCCCTATCGTCGCTCAATCATGCAAACGTTTGGCGCATCGGTGACGGCGAGTCCCAGTGATACCACCCAAGCCGGACGTGGCATCCTAGAAAAAGACCCCGATAGCACGGGTTCGCTGGGGATCGCCATCAGTGAGGCTGTGGAAGTCGCGGCGACAAGTGGCGGGAAGTATAAGTATTCGCTCGGTTCAGTGCTGAATCATGTGCTGACTCATCAGACAGTCATCGGGCAAGAATGTCTGAAACAAATGGAACTCGCGGATGAATATCCCGATGTGGTGATTGGTCCCACAGGCGGGGGCAGTAACTTTGCCGGAATCAGCTTGCCGTTTGTGCATCAAAACCTCACGAATGGCAAATCAACTCGAATATTGGGTGTGGAGCCAGCCGCTTGTCCCAGTTTGACACACGGGAGGTACGCCTATGACTTTGGAGATACTGCGGGGATGACACCACTGGTCAAGATGTACACGCTGGGTCATGATTTTGTGCCACCACCCCTTCATGCCGGTGGTCTGCGTTATCATGGAATGGCATCCATCATCTGTGAATTGTATGACCAAAATCTGATGGAAGCTGTGGCGATTCCGCAACTCGAAACTTTCAAAGCGGCGATAGACTTCGCTCGGAGTGAAGGGATTGTCCCTGCACCTGAAGCGGCACATGGCATTGCCGGAGCCATCCGTGAAGCTAACGCCGCTAAAGAAGCAGGCGAGGAGCGCGTGATTCTCTTTAATCTTTGTGGGCATGGACACTTCGATATGTCGGCGTATGATGCCTACTTAGGCAATGAATTGTCCGATTATGCCTACCCACAAGAAGAAATCGAGATGGCGATAGCAAATTTGCCCCAAATCTAGCTATACATTTTGATAGGTTTTGTTAATCATGCGGGATGTTCTGGAATAATGAATGTCCCGCTTTTTTATTTCGATTATAATGATTAGATAAGAAAATCAATCTAAACTTCGTTAGCTTGCGTTATAATAAAAAACAGTTTTTGGTTTTTAGTGATTTGTTATTGGTTTGTGATGGACAAATTTAGGCACTTTGAAAACTAATAACCAACAACTAACGACTAATAACTAGCAAAAAGAGGAGAAGTGGTGTGTCCTCATTAATTGGAATGAAACTCGGACAATATGAAGTGGTCTCCCTCTTGGGACAAGGGGGAATGGCGACGGTCTATAAAGGCTATCAGGAATCGATTGACCGCGATGTGGCGATTAAAGTCTTGCCACCGCATCCGGGCATGGATGAGCAATTCATTACCCGCTTCCAATTGGAGGCGCGCACCATTGGCAGTTTGCAACATCCGCATATATTGCCTTTGTATGATTATGGACGTGAGGAC
>JANQRM010000255.1 GCA_028284565.1 Anaerolineae bacterium
TCAGGGCATTGTCACACTGATTGACAATAGCAACCTCATGATGCTATCGACCCAAAAGCCGAATGCGCTCAAGGTCGATTATGTCCACAATGGCGGACAGATTGCCGTTGATACCCGGATCATCTCATTTGTGAATTATCCCGTCGCGAAACTATGGCGGGATTGGCGGATTGAGGATCGCTTACCATCAACTGAAAATTCAGTGAGCTGTAGACCGATATTCGAGTTAGGCGAAACACAAGTGTATACCTGTTTGCACCGAGGCGTGGTGGTCGCCTATGCGGTCTGGACGGGGGAACTACCAGCACCGGATACGAGCTATGTTTTAGACTTGTTTCAGAAAAAGGACAAAATCGCATGAGCAAAAGCAAATGTGAAAAGCAACTTGAGAAGATGACAACCGAGCGCGACCATTGGCGCGGCAAGACGGATGAATATAAGCAACAAGTTGAAGAGATGCAAAGGCAACTTGATGCACGGGACAACCATCTAAAAGACTTGCAACGTAAGTTTGAGCGCATGGGAATGTTTATGGAGCGCATGAATTACGGGCAAATCAAAGGGGATGAGCAAATCGAGCAATTACAGATTGAGCGTGATGATTTGAAAGCACAGGTGATAGAACTTGAAAAACGATTAAATCTAGTCAAGCCACAGATACTAAAGGATTCCCCTCATGACGTTGAATTACATGACAATGTAAATCTGGTCACGGGGGCTGTATATGTCACAAATGACCCAAAGCTATGGACAGTCATTAAATTTAACGATCCAGTTGTTCGATATGGTGACAGAAAGCAACTCGAAGCCGACCTTACAGCAAAATTTAGATTGCTTATGATGGGTGCGGTTACTGAAGCAGATTTAAGGACAAATTTTTACGATAAGGAGATTAAACCCTATGCGCCTGAAATTACAAAGCGGGATTTCTTAATTGAACTCACTAAACTCTTTCTCTTAAGGGGGGTCTTAGAAGGAGACGAATTAAAAGACGCTAATCTTGAAGTAGGGAAATTACTATGGGAGAAAGTGATTGCAGATAACGGTTTCCCTAATCCAGAAGAGAGCATATATAGAACAAGAGACCAATTTTTGAATGCCTGGTGGAAATGTTGGCATAGCACATTTAAAGCAAAGGATACGTTGGAAAATCAAATCGTTCAAACGAACGATATTTATAATCCAAATTTTGGATTAGACAACAAATCACCAAACATGCTAGACTCTTCATAGGATTAACAACATAACGCAAAATCGGCGATCCTGCGTAACTGGCAACACCTCCAGAAACACAGAACCGCCGATTGCAAAATCTCCTAGACCTTGGCCGGGACGGGGGATGATTCAGACAAGCGACGGTATGTACGGGCGCGTATTATTTGCGCAGTTATTACCCGATATGACCAAAGTCGCTAAACAATCAAACAAACTCAGTCAACATCGGACTTATAAAGATGATAACAGATAATCACAAACTTGTGAATAAATCAAACCAATCCTTACAAAAAGACGAAAAAATACTGTCTGATCCTGCATTGATCCACCGGGGCATTGCACAGCAAGCCTACGATTTAGGATGGCGGCAGGGTAGACAATATGGTCGTGCTTGTTGGTTTGCGCCAATGCGCATATCTGTTGACAATGACGAGACCGTCACACGGATTATCTACAAGCGTGACCACCATAAATATGGGAAACGTGGGTGGTTTGAAGGCAACTCAACACGATTCTATTTTGCCCCGAACATTACACATGCAATCGCTAGCCACGATGGCATAGTATATGTTGCGGCTGGAGAAACTGACTATTTATCATATCTTGCCGCTGGGATTCGCAATGTCATCGGCTTGAATGGTGAAACCATGTCCCGGCATATTCTGCCATTACTCGAAGCCTGTAATGTCAAACAGGTCATTTATGCCCCGGACAATGACAACCCAGGATTAGAATCGGCGACTGCATTGCGCGACACGATTTACAACGCCGATATTGATTACAAACCGATTGACTTATCCGAGCATGTCAACCGCAAAGGTGACACCAATGACGTGTGGATAGCTACCAAGTTCGATAGTACCCACTTCATTGACGTACTACACCGTGAGTGCAAACGTCTCAACTTGCCCGCCTACAATCCACCAAAAACCGAAACATTTGATTTTGACACAGATGAGACCGATACCAATTTGGTCGAAACTATCGCAAGGTTTTTAGGGGTACACGATTGGAAAACCAATCAAGACGGCTGGACTAAGAAGCTGATTTGCAATCCCTTGCGCAATGACAGGCACCCAACGGCTGGATACAACATGCGTAGTGGTGTCTTGAATGATTTTGGTGGTCGAACTTATAGCCCCTATGAATTGGCGGAATACTTCGGGATTCCATACAAAAAGCCCTCCCGGTCACGATCATCGACGGGCAACACGCCGACGGTATCGCTTGAAGACCGAGTGCAAGCGGTCACGATTCCGCCGTTGTCGAATGCGCATATGGTCAGTGTTCCGTATTGGTCGGAACTTGAGAACGATCCTGTTTGGGACTCTCAGCGCATCATCGCAGCTAAAGGGGCAACAGGGTCTGGTAAATCCACCGTTGTTGACCGTTTAAACAAGAAAATGGGCGACAATGTCAGCGTTCTAGGGATGACCCCAAGCGAAGCTTTGACTCAATCGTTAGCGGCAAAAACGGGCATGGACAGCTATAAAGACATCCTGACCGCCTACCTACCGAGTACACCACAGCTAGCTATTTGTGCACCATCAATGCCCAAGCTAATAACTGAGACTGGCGGGGCAAGCCATCGCAACCGTTTCTGGATGGATGAATTCGACCAAATTCTAGGACAATTCAAAAGTCGTCAATTGTACGGTAATAATGCGGGTGTCAAGACGTATGAAGCAATAAAAGAGACATTGAAACATTCGAATCAGACGATTATTACATCAGCAACCATAACAGATACTGACATAGATATTTTGAAGCTGATGACGGGTCGCGATGTGCATGTCATTGAGAATACATATCGGCATAAATTACCCAATTTGAAGATATATGAGCATGGATTAAAACTGATTGAAGACGGCTTACGCATGGCTTCACAGACCGATGATGTGATTTTCATGCCATTTGCATCGAAGCGGATGGCAAAGATTGCCGAACGCCTCGCAATCGACACATATGGGCTTGCTGAAGATGATATTTTTTGTCTGACGGGTGACAATAGCGCGACAGTGAAAGCGCAACAGATTATTCAGAATCCCAATGAAGAGATTCCAAAGCTCAAGCTATTTATTTATACCTTCAGCGTGGGCGTGGGGTTTGATTACACCGGGTCATGTGCCGGGGTGTACGGGCATTTTTCTAATCGTGATATGACTCCATTGCAATACATTCAAATGATGAGACGTGCCCGACATGCCCGAAAATATCGCGCTTACGTCCGGTTAGCGATTGAGTCATTAGAGACAGACCCGAAAGCCATTTATGCAAAACACATGGCGCGGGTTAACTACACAAACAAACGGGTCAATGCTGGGGTATTAAACGTATCTATTGCACAGCAACAGTTGCTTTGGATTCAATGCTTAGTTGAGGCAAAGGATAACACCATGCGGAATGATTCGCTGGGATACTTCGCCGCTTATGCAAGACAGCAAGGTCACGACATTGAAACCAACAGCACCAAGTCAAACGCATTCTTTGCCAGTCTCGTTAGTGAAGCCCGTGACGCGATCAAAGCTGAAACAAAATACCATGTATGCACACAAGAGCCGGTTACAGCGCGGGAATTGGAATTTCTGCGAGCATCATCTGAACTTGAAGAGCGTCATATCTATGGACGAAAACGGGACGTTATTGAGCAAACTATCGGTGTTGAGATTACAGCCGAATCATACGACTTATTCCATGCGCCCACTAGTCGTTCACAGCTGGTCAACTTCACAAATGTGTTTGCATTGTCGATTGAGAGCGCGCAGGATCGTGACCGCACAGAACTAGCGGACGGGGTTAATCTGCGCAATATGTCCCATGAGACCGAACAAACGCTACTAGGGCGTGAATTCTTGATGGCATTGACCGGGGCAAAAACATTTTCTCAGGTCCCGAATAAATTGCGGCGTATCGCTGGCACCAAGCGCGATTTTGTCGCGATGGTTAAAGATTACTTGACCGTCAATCGGGACCGGCTGGAAACATTCTTTAACTACCGACCGGATTTGAGTAATTCAGATGAGGCATTTGTCACACGGATTATCAATCGGCTTGGGTTGCGATTGGCATGTATTGGACGTGAATCTAGTGCTGATGAGCATGGTAAACGCCAGCGTATTTATGGTTTCGACCATGACCGATTTGAGATTATGAAACGTTATGCCATGCATCGACGTAAGCATTTAGCGACTTTGGGGACGGATGAAAATCCGTTGTCACAAATCCGGAATACTAATAATAGTAAGGTTTCCCACGTTTGTGACGGATTACCACCAGATGGTGATACATACGAGCGGAATCAGCGATTAGTTGATGCGATACCGATATAAACCCGACGTGAAAGCAGGTCATATAAGCTGAATTATGTGCACACAAAACGAAATGGATAGTCACAAATGTTGACACAAACCAACGATTCGGGCGACAGCGTCCACACATGCACAGACACACATATAAAGTTAGCTGGAATGTCGCGCCGAAACTTGACACGCGAGCAAATGAAGGTGTTGCGCGGACGGTATTGCATAGATTACGAGGTGACACAATGAATACAAATAAACGACTAGCGAAACTTGAGAATAAACTTGACTGGCGACTTGAAGCCATTGAACTGATTAAGCGTGGTGCCATTGATTATTACGTGTTGCGCGAGCTCGCAATTGAGTATGGCAAACCACCAGAGTTAGCTGATGAGCTTTTCAACCGTGCCGATGTCGATATTCCACCGGACACCCGCACCCCTGACGACAAGATCACTGCGCTATCATCGACGCTCAAAACAGCCATTTTGGACGCTGTACACGCGATGAATGAACGCGGTGATAATCCCCTCGACACCATGCGCAAATTGACACATGGTAAACGTCAGGTCACTGCAAAAGATTTAACCGACGATGAGCTTGCCCGAATCATTCGCGGTGAGTAAATTATTCAGGATATAGAGAGATGTCAGCATTAAGACCAGAGCAACGCAAAGCCATTGAAGCCCTTGCAAAAGGGCATACTGTAGACGAAACCGCCGTGATTGTGGGACGATCTGCCCGGACAATTTATACATGGCGGACTGACCCTATATTTAAGCAAGCTCTTCAAGAAACCACTGATTCAATGCTGGCGGAATCCACGACATTCTTATCAACCTGTTTACTAGACGCATTCAAGACGATGCAAGACTTATGCTTGCATGCAGAAAATGAATCGACACGACTTGCGGCGGCTAAAGCAATCGCCGATTCCGCACTGAAGATAAAAGACCAATATGAGGTGATTGAACGGATCGCAGAATTAGAGAGACTGATTTATGACTAACCATAATATTCAAAAACGATTGGATGCAATTGAGAAACGTCTACCTAAGACGACTGACAGCGCATCACAGCAAATTTTAGACCGCTTGGGTATACCCCTACATGGTGACACTGTTTTTGTGTCCCCTGAACACCAAGACCGCATGACAGATGATGAGATGCAAACACTCGAACAAAGCAATATTCGGGTTATGGTCTTGGTTTATCCCAATATGACAAATATATTTGAACTTGTTGCAACCAATGACAATGCCCTGTCTATGGCGTTAAGTTCGCGTTATCTACCTTACCTGCCGTCACGAAGGTGAATTTAACGCCGAGTGCGGACATTCTAGCGGGTTAACTCGACTAAGGTTAAAATAGTTTCTATCTGAACTTATTAGAAAAATGCGATTTATTATGTCAGATGTGTTTATTTCTTATTCACGGCTGGACCGTGATTTTGTCGGACAACTGCGCGAATCACTAGCTGACCATGGACAGGAAGTCTGGATTGATTGGGAATCTATTCCTGAATCGCGGGCGTGGTGGGAAGAAATCAAGAAGGGAATTGCCCGTGCCAACAACTTTGCGGTGGTATTATCCCCTAATAGCATGGCATCTCCAATTTGCCAGATGGAAATTGAATACGCGATTGAACTGAACAAGCGTATCATCCCTGTGTATCATCAAGACTTCGACCGTGAAGAAGCCCTGATTGGTATTGTCAAACGCCTCGCAAATAGTGATCAAGTGGTCACACGTGAAATATGGGAAAATCGACAAGCCCATACGCTATTTGACAACAACGACACCATTCTCAAGCGTATCAATTATTTTTTCTTCAAAGATGATGTCGATTTTGAGACGCGATTTAACGACTTACTAGAGGTTATTCAGACGGATTACGAGCATAAGGAGCAACACACCACACTCAAAGTCCGGGCACTGGAATGGGAACGACGCAACAGAGACGATGGATTCCTCTTATTCGATAGCGAACTGAAGCAAGCTCAAGTGTGGTTAATTGAGGCAGAGGGCAAAGACCCTGCACCAACCCAACTCCAACGTGATTATATCTCAGCCAGTCAAGGACGGAATCAACGTTTACGTACGATACGGTGGACAGCAGTCATTGGGTCGATAGTTGCTGTGATCGCGATCATCGCGAGTTTTTTAGCGACTCAACAGGCGATTACTGCTAATAATGAGGTCACAACTGCTAAATTTATTAGAGCGACAGCCATTGAGCAAGTGACTCAAGCGAATATTTTACGCGCAATCGTAGAAGATGAAGCCTATCGCTATCAAATGGCAGGACAAGCTGCCGTGCTAGAGAGTCAAAACGAGAATGACAATCTTGCGTTTTCCTTTGAAGCTATTAGCAACCAACAACCTCCCGTTGAGTCTCAAGCCATCTTTTACAATAGTTTCATAGGGTCAAATAATCGATCCACCCTCTCCGGTCACTTAGCATGGATCAATAGTGTGGTGTTCAGCCCTGATGGCAATACTCTTGCCTCTGGCAGTGTGGACAACACCATTAAGCTATGGGATGTGGTAAATAGTGAAGAACTGGTCACCCTCTCCGGCCACGCCGATTGGATTAATAGCGTGGCGTTTAGTCCCGATGGTAACATCCTCGCCTCCGCTAGTAGGGACAGAACAATCAAGCTGTGGGACGTGGTAAATAATGAAGAACTGGTCACCCTCTCCGGTCACACCAGTGCGGTCAGCAGCGTAGCGTTCAGTCCCGATGGCAACATCCTCGCCTCCGCTAGTTGCGGGAGCGTAGAAAACTATAATTGTATCAACGGTGAGATTAAGCTATGGGATATGATAACAAGTGAGGAACTGGTCACCTTCTCCGGCCACACCAAGACGATCTTTAGCGTGGCGTTCAGCCCTGATGGCAATACTCTCGCGTCTGGCAGTGTGGACAGAACAATCAAGCTGTGGGACGTGGTAAATAATGAAGAACTGGTCACCCTCTCCGGCCACGCCGATTGGATTAATAGCGTGGCGTTCAGCCCTGATGGCAACATCCTCGCCTCCTCAAGTGACGACAGAACAATCAAACTGTGGGACGTGGTAAATAATGAAGAACTGGTCACCCTCTCCCGCCACACCAGTATAGTTAATAGCGTGGCATTCAGTCCTGACGGCACCACTCTCGCCTCCGCTAGTTGCGCTAAGCTACACGGCTCAGGTTCTTGTATTGAGGGTGAAATCATGCTTTGGGATGTGGCGACTGGTCAAGAACGGGTAACCCTCCGTGGTCACAGTGATGGGATCAATAGCGTGGCATTCAGTCCCGATGGCACTACTCTCGCCTCTGGCAGTTTTGACGCTACCATCAAGTTATGGGATGTGGCGGCGGGCGAGCAACTATCCACCCTCTCCAATCAGATTTTTGATGTCTTTAGTGTGGTGTTCAGTCCCGATGGCACTACTCTCGCCTCCGCCACTATGCGGGAAATCAAGCTATGGGATGTGGCGACTAGTCAGGAACTGTCTACCTACTCCGGTTACATCGGTGCGGTCTTTAGCGTGGCGTTCAGCCCTGATGGCCAAACCCTCGCCTCTGGTAGTTGTGCTAACCGTGGTGAACATGGATCTTGTATTGAGGGTGAAATCAAGTTGTGGGATGTGGCGACTGGTCAGGAACGGGTAACCCTCCGTGGCCACACCCGTTGGATCGAGAGCGTGGCGTTCAGTCCCGATGGCAATACCCTCGCCTCCGCTAGTAGGGACAGAACAATCAAGCTGTGGGACGTGGTAAATAATGAAGAACTGGTCACCCTCTCCGGCCACACCAGTATAGTTAATAGCGTGGCGTTCAGTCCCGATGGCAACATCCTCGCCTCCGCTAGTTGTGGAAATATCGTTTTCGATGAGTGCGATGAGGGGGAAATCATGCTTTGGGATGTGGCGACTGGTCAGGATCACACCGCCTTCAGTGGCCACACCCGGGATGTTGAGAGTTTAGCCTTCAGTCCTGATAGCACTACTCTCGCCTCCGGCAGTGGGGACGACACCATCAAGCTGTGGGACGTGACAACCGGTCAGGAATTGGCTACTTTTCGCGGTCACACCAGTGATGTCTATAGCGTGGTGTTCAGTCCCGATGGCACCACCCTTGCCTCCGGCAGTGGGGACGACACCATCAAGCTGTGGGACGTGACAACTGGTCAGGAGTTGGTAACCCTCCGTGGTCACACCAGTTGGATCAATAGCGTGGACTTCAACCCTGATGGCATCACCCTTGCCTCTGGTAGTAATGACAGAACTATCAAGCTATGGAATGTCGGTAATCTTGCCTATTTGCGCACATGGGTACAGGAGAATCGCTACATCCGTGAGTTTACATGTGAGGAACGGATACGCTTTAATATGCCTGTGCCATGCGTGGATGGCAGTTACCCGACTCGCACACCCTATCCAGCCCCGTCGCCTATTCATTTACCGTCATGGACTCCATTCTGGACACCGTTGCCCACAGCAACCACAACCCCCTTTCCAACTCTGGATTTCACACCATTCTATTTGAATCCAACTTGGATTGTAGAGGCATCATTCACACCAACGGCAACCATGACATCTACACCAAGTGCAACACCGCAATAATTAAAGTGGTTAGCATTCATCCGAAATGATTTTGTTGTCCAATGAATTAAAGTAGAAAAAGAGCTACTCTATGACTTTTTGATCAGCGACAATTAACTCGATAGAAGCGCGGTGTATATCAGTTGCAGAGCTTGAAAATGAGGTCGTTTTTGAGTGAAATTTAATCAAAAAACCCCGATTTCTCGGGGCTTCTGCTAGACATATTCTGTGTCATAGTAGTCATCATTCTTCGGCTTACGTTTTGGCTTTTCCATATCGGTTGCGTATCTGTCATACTCCCACGACCTACCCCAGGAGCCCCAGAATCCAAACATCAGCAGCAATGGGACGATCAGGAACACCTTCCATCCAAAGAACATCAGCAGGATAAATCCAAACAGAAAAGTTCCAAATGGAAAGCCTGTATGGTGATAGTGATGCCTGTGGTAGTTATTCATCGTTTTCTTTTTATCCTCAGTTTCTATTGTTTTCTTACTACTATCTACGCTTTAGACGCACTGAGGTTGTCGATTTTCTCCCCTAATAATTGGGGGTTAGTCAAATTGTGAACTTTTTAGTCCCGCGCTTCTATCGACTTAAATACCCTCAACTATCTGGGGTCATAATAGTATTGTCTTATGTGATTGTTGATTTATGTCCATTAAAAAGTTAGGAAAGCATTTTGATTACTGATGAATGTTCCAAAAAATCAGCTTTGGAAGCGGTTAAGTGTATCCCGAGCCGATGCCTTATTTACTCTTTGAAGCAGTTTTTGGCAATTAGCTCAACTTCAGCAATCATCATATAATCAGAGGTAACTATTGAGAATAGTAATAAATGGAGATATACGAGTGGACGACAAATTTCTAGTTCCCTTAGATGACTTCAAAGATCGTGAACTTGAAATTCTCAAAATGATGGCAGAAGGTTTATCCAACCAGGAAATTGCTGACAAATTATTTATCACTAAAGGTACAGTGCGTTGGTACAACAAACAAATCTATAGCAAATTAGGTACAAGCCGTCGTACAGAAGCTATTGCACTTGCGCGGGAAATGAAGCTCATTTCAGATGATGATACAACCCACTTCAACAACGTTCCGATTATGGATGGAGCATTCTGGGGCAGGCAAGATGAAGTCAGGCAACTCAAAGAAATCATCGCCAGACAAAATACACGTCTGATTACCCTACTTGCCTCTGGTGGCATGGGAAAAACACGGTTAGCGACAGAACTCGCCCATCAGATTTCCGAGGATTACGCAGATGGTGTGTATTTTTTGGATCTCGCACCTTTAACCGATAGTCATAGCCTCATCTCTGTGATGATAGACGTATTCCAGCTGGTTACTTCGGCACAAGCCCCGATGCAACCTATTTTGAATTTTTGTAGAGATAAATCGTTATTATTGTTATTTGACAATTTTGAGACCGTCTTAGCAGGTGCTGATTATTTAGTGCAGATTCTTGAAAGTGCAAAGAATGTCAAAATTATGGTTACAACACGGGAACAACTCGGTCTACCACATGAGACAATCTTTCGGGTCAATCCACTTCAACTTGAAGCTGAAAATCTCTTTATAGAAATGGCGCAACGCCGCCAACCTGACTTTGAAGCAACCGAACAAAACCAACCATACATTACACACGTATGTGAACTCGTTGAAGGTCTGCCACTGGGTATCATCCTAGCAGCGTCGTGGGTTGATGCTTTATCAGTTGCTGAGATTGCGGAGGAGATTAAACAAAATCTGGATTTTTTAGAAGATGAGCTGACGGATTTACCTGACCGTCAGCGTAGTGTGCGGGTTGTTTTGGAACAAACTTGGCAACGTCTAACTACACAAGAAAAACTACATTTTGCGCGTTTATCCGTTTTTAGAGGTGGGTTCAATCGACGCGCAGCACTGGAAGTTACCGAAATTGATTTACATATGATCCGAGACTTATTGAGCAGAGCACTCATCCAGCGCACCAAAACAGGACGCTTCACAATCCATGCGCTCATCCTAGAATTTGCCAAAGAAAAATTCGCTGAGAGTGCAACAGCACAGACTACAATTAATCAACAAATTCAATATTTCCATGCCTTTGCTACAGAGAAGCTCAATGCTTATCGTGGCAGTGATCCTGCACCCGCACTCAGAGAGTTACAAATCGAGGCTGATAATATTATTGTTGCGGTTGACTATGCGTTTGAAAGTGCAGATGTGAATCATCTTGCTACTATTTTGGCGGATACAGCTAGCATTTTTCTTCAACTAACATTGTATGATGTCCTGATTAAGTATATTGACCGTGCCTTGCAATTCTCTCTGAGCATTGAAAACGAACTACAATTATTGTTCGCCAAAATTTCTTATCATTCCTCTAGCTCTGTTAGTCAATTCGGTGAAGGACAGGCTATCGCAGAACAGGCACTGGCACTAGTAAATGCAATGCCTGAGACAGAACAAACACCATCTATCCTCAAACAACGCGCTAGAATTGAAAGTAAGCTCGGCTATATTTTGATGAAAAGAAGTCAAAGGAATGAAGCACGAACGCACCTGAGTAAAGCAATAGATATTCTTGAAGTTGTTACGGATGACAATACGCTACTTAACTGTTATCGTTGGATGAGTCAAATTGAAGCCTCTGATGCAAAGTATGATCGGGCAGAGGACTATATTTCCCATGCTTTGTCGCTGAGCCATGAAAAAGATAGTGTATACAATTTACGCCAATCCTATGATTTCTTATGTCATATTTATAAAATTAAAGGCGATTTTGATAAAGCTCAACATGCTGGAGAGCAAGCATTACTGTATTCTCAGCGTCTGAACCACCAGGTCGCAATTGCTTTGGCACTTGCGAATCTAGGGGCTAATGCGATGTATTTTGATGAGTTTGATGTTGCCTACAATTATTATCAGAGAGCGCTTAAAGCCAATGAGCATCATCAAAGTCGCGGACTTATCGCTTTTGTATCAGGCAACCTCGGATTCATTGAATTGCGTGCTGGCAATCTTGACTGTGCGCGCAAATACTTTATGCAATGCCTTGAAATTGAAAAAGAAAGAGTTTATACGACACTAGACATGCTCGTCGGTTTTGCCGGTATTGCCTACCATCAAGCGGATTACGCTTATGCGGCTGTCTTAATTGACTTTGTCCAAAATTATGAAGGGGTCGATCTTACGCATCGTATTGGCTCGCTTGCCTTAGATTTCAGTACATCTTTGACCCCGGAGCAATTACAAGCCACCCATGAGGAAGCCATACAACTTGAACTGCATACAGTTGTAAAAGACATCATGGAGTCTCGCGACAGTGTGTGAAATCAGACTGATTTAGAGAAAGTCCTCAACAGCAGTCTTTAATATTCAGTGTCCTCACGGAGTTTACAAGGGCATGTTACACGAATTACAACTTGTATTCTCGCTCACACACTCAGTTTTTTCATGGAGTCTTAGTCTTGATCCCTTAAAAACCCATAGATAGAGTATCTTAGTGATAACCCGATAGAATGTCAGGTATTTGGCGTTAAATTCGCCTACGGCGACCGCGAGCAAGTCGGTTCTCGCTATTTGAACCCCAAATACCTAGCGTTCTAAGCGACTTATTTGCGAG
>JANQRM010000259.1 GCA_028284565.1 Anaerolineae bacterium
ATATCGGCACAGCACGGAACATCACATTTGCTCGATAAACAATCACAGCTTCCTCATTGACCGTCGCCGACCAACCCGGATACCACGCATCTGCCAAAATCAAGAAGCCTGCGTGTTCGCTCTCGACACCCAGTACAATCTCGGTATCCGAATACTCCAGAAATTCAACATGAGATTCGTTTATCTCATTCGCAATAAAGTGTATCGGCTCACTGTGGATGATTCCTGTGTCACCCGCTTGCATCATCTGTAATGCCAACTCACTCCCATCCCAATCATCTGGCAAGAAGGTCGGATTCGTCACAACATATGCACCCCCATTCGCCTCCGCATTGTGATAGAGTTTAATATCACTCGACAGTACCCGTTCCCAAGGCGAGGGGTAGAGAGGGACAAACACGCTCTCCACCCGCGCATCCACCAATGTCAGCGCATAAAAGGTGAATGAAGTTTCTGGGATAAGTTGAATCGTATTCATAACCACAGGTGCATCCAGCCGATAGCGCGCCAACATTAGACTATCCGGCAACTCATTCAAGCTATCGAGTGACAGTTCAATATCATCAGCCAGCACTGTCGGCGGATTATCCCCCACAAACACCACATCCACCGCTGTTAATAAGAGGTCGGTCTGTTCGGCAACATCAATCGTCAGCGGTTCATCAACCTCACGCCAGAAGGTCGTATCATAGGCGACTCCCTCATGCCAGATGTCATAGACCTTATCGAGGACAAGGTATTCTGTATCCATTAGATTCAGCCAATGCGATTCCGGTAGACACGCCCCTCGACATTGAGGCAACGCCAATATCTCACCCAAACGACCATCCAATGTACGTAGCGTCCCCTCTGGCAACAAGAGCGAGGTGAATTGGGTATAAAATCCTGTCGGCAACACACCGCCACCAAAGCCATCAATCGTCGGGATGCCCCACACCAAAGGTTGATTAGGGAACAGCATCTCTTGCTTCTTCGTTGCCACCAGCGCATGACGCACTGCCAAATCATCCATCTCATATCGTCCATAACGTGCTTCCAATGTTGCCTTATCACCGGGGTCGAAAAGCAAGCCACTAATCCCCAACACCCGCCCCGCACGCACTGAGTCATTCCCATAGGCACGCAACTGACTGATGGTAAAGCGTTGTCCCAGATATACTTCCGGCGTGGTCAAATCATGATAAGGCAAGACCAGTCCCGCAAAGAATAACTCCACAATGACAGCCAAGAGCATTATCGAATCCAGCCAACGTTTCTGCCATTCCCGCTTCCACGCGATGAGCAAACTCATCAACGCGAACAAGCCGACACCCCAGCCGATTAGCGTCCTATCCGCAGGCAAGACAGCCCCTTGCACATCCGTCGCAATCCATGGCAACAAGCGCGCACCGACCATCAGCCCAATAAGGATGACAGCAATTCCGCCCACACTGCGCTTGGAGATAGCCTGTCCCATTGAGAGATGATTTAGCCCATACCCTGCCAACATCGACAAGGACAACGCAACCAATGCCAACCAGCGCGCGGGAACTCGAAATAAATTAAAACCGGGCAAATCAGCTAAGGTGTTATAAATGGGATTAAAGCGTCCTGTCGCAAAGAGCAGACCGATAGCCAGCAAGATAATCCATACCCCAATCTGCCGATTCTGCTTGATACTGACTACTCCCAAGAACACCAAACCTAAGCCAATGACTCCCACATAGCCCACATATTCCGTGAACAATTGAGCCTCATAACTTGGCAAGATAGTGCGTCCCAAATACGTCGGTGGAAGCGAAAATGCTGTCGCCTGCTGTGCTGTAAATCCACCCCCACGATTGGACATGCCTGTGAGTACGAGCGTCGGCAACAATTGAGGAATGGCTAACAACACCGCCAGTAGGGTTGCCCCGCCCAATATCAAGACAACCCGCCCTACCTTGCGCGCGTCGCCCTGTATTATTACTTGAACGATGCCATACACGCCCAAGCCAAACCCTGTAATAAAGACCGTCTGCGTGTGTCCCGTGAACAATTGCAAAGCCAAACCCATCGCCAAGAGCAAACCATAACGTCCAGCATGTCGAGTCAATGCCAAATGAAATAGCGCAAACAACCATGGCATCCACGCCAAGCCCTGTAGCTGATTGATCTGCTCCACATGCGCGCTGACGACTCCACCAAAGGCATACA
>JANQRM010000286.1 GCA_028284565.1 Anaerolineae bacterium
AGGTGATTTGAATACCCTGTGAGAGGTAGTCCCCAAAGCCGACTTCAGCAATCCGTTCTGCAGTGCGGGGTTGGTCAGCCACGACGACATCATGCGCGCCCAAGCCTAAGAAATCAGGGAAGCCATAGACTCCAAAATTACGCACGAACCACATCCCACCAATAATCACAGCCGGAAGCAAGAAGATTGCCCACTGTTTGATTAACGTCGAAGTCTCACGGTTTTTCTCCTGAGAATACCTCTTCAACAAAATCGCTAAGGGAACAATTCCGCCTAGGAAGTAAGTCGTCGTTTTCGTGATGAGTCCGATGCCGACAAGAAGTCCCAATCCCCACACAGGAATCGTATCTTCCTTTAGATAGCGAATCGTGAAATAGAGCGTGACCGCAATCAGTCCCTCAGCAAGTGTGTCGTTATTGAGAGTCGTGAGGGTGTGTATGTGCTGTGGTATAAACGCGACAAATGCCATCGCACCCAGCGCAATTTGGGGTCGCTCTGGGAAGAATTGCTGGCCAACCCGATAGGTGAAGACAAGGCTAATCGTCCCTAACAACATCGACACCCAGCGTAACGCCTCCAAGTTCCCATCAAATAACCGATAAGGAATCGACATCAGCAGATAATAAAGGGGCGGTTGATGGTCTTCGTATTGAATCTTATCGAGGTCGTCTAATAAATCGGGATGAAAACGCGCCGAAGTCAACTCACTTTGATAATCCTGTTGCCAATCGCCTACTTCAATCACCGGACAACAGCCATCCTCAGCAACTTGCGCGATGTTGTTGTAGTGAGCAGGTTCATCGGGAGCTTGCCAATCGGGAGTCTGCGTCGCAAACAACGTCCCAACCAGCCAATAGACGAACATTATGAGGATGATAAAAGCGCGTTCTATACCAATATGATTCATTTATGTTTACCGCCAAGACGCTAAGATCGCCAAGTAAACGATATTGAAATGGAAGTCTCAATAATAATCGCTTAAGTCCCTCTCTATTGGAGAGGGATTTAGGGTGAGGTCTCGTACATCTCCACCTTATCACTCAGCGAGAAAATCGTCTGGAATCCAGCCGACTCACCACCGCCAATCACATACCAGCGATTATCCACCACCGCACTCGCCAAACCATGTCGCGGAGTCGGGAGGTCGGGCAGGGTTTCCCATTCACCTGTTGCGATATCATACACCTCATGCATACGGAAAGTCTTACTTGAATTCAAATCTTCGCCACCCGTGACATGAATACGATTATTCACCACGCCTGCCGTTAATCCACCACGCGGGGAGGGCATATCGGGCAAGGATGTCCATGCGTCCGTTTCGGGGTCATAGCTTTCGAGTGCGGCGAGGTTGCCTTGTCCACGCCAACGCCCACCAATGACATAGAGTAAACCATCATGTGCTACCGCAGAGGTATGTTCGCGCGCCGTCGGCATCTCCGCGAGGTCCGTCTCCCATGTATCAGTTTCAGGGGTATATCGCCATAAAGCGGTTGAGTTGCCGTCGCCACCGATAATATACAGGCTGTCTTCAAGTGCCACCATGGCATGTGCGCCCCGTGGTGCTGGCATCGTTGTGAGGGTTGTCCATTCATCTGCCTCAGGGTCATATGCCCAGATCGAATCAATATCCAGTGTAAAATCGCCACCATCATAGCCACCAGCTACATAGACTTTGTCATTCAATGTTGCAACTGTCGTATGATGAATCGCTACAGGCAAGGGAGTCAGTGTCTCCCATGAGTCCGTTTCCGGGTCGTATTGCTCAACGGTATCCAATGCGCCAAAACCAGCTCCTTCACCTACCAAGCCCCCTACGACGATGATTTTGCCATCGAGTGTCGTTGCCACAATCTCCGAGCGCGGTGTCGGCATCGAGGCAAGCTCAACTGTCCAGCCGTCCGTGAGTACCGTATCCGGTGGTTGTGGGAAGACAATCGAACCAATCTGCCACAGAATCAAAATGGTTAATATCAGCAAGATGATGGGAACAAGATAACGACGAGAGAGACGCATCGATTCGCTCCTAACGACGTTGAATCAATTCGCCATCACTGCCTACAATCGCATCTGTAAGTTCATTATCACCATAATCATCTTCCAAACGCCGACGCAGTTCATAGAGTTCATCCGCATCCATCAGCTCAATCAGACGCTCGACTCGTTCTCCGCGTTTCAGTTTGTCTTCTGCGGATTGTTTCTTTGATTGACTCTCGATAACAGGCAGGTCGCCCCAATTCCAGACAAAGCCTGTCGAGACCAAAGCCACACCAGCAATCACAATCGAAATGACCATATTCCAGACTTCAAGGGGTAAGCCATTGAAAACGGCATTACCATTCGCAAAAACCATACCAAAGAAAAAGGCAACCCAGATATAGCGTGTCGCATGTCGCCGAGATTCTGCATCCATAAACAATATCCTCTAATCACACCTGACCATGAATATTATACGCGATGAATGCCTGAATGTTGCGAGTCCATCCAATTGCGTCCTTTGGAACGTTAAAGTATTCGACAATAGTTGAAGAGTATGCGACAATAGGAGAAATTTAATCTCCACTTAAAGCCTTTCTTGTTATTACTGCTTGTTTGTAGCGATTGTTCTTTTCATATGCAACATCGCAGACTCATCATTGCGAACAAACGAGGAGGGTCGCTATGGAGTTATGTGTCATTGAAGGGGATGGCATTGGGCATGAAGTGGTGCCTGCCGCCATCAACCTGCTCCAAAAATTGTTTCCGAATATCAAAATTCACCATGCCGAAGCGGGTTGGGATACCTTTGAACGGCAGGATACGTCCTTGCCTGATGAGACAATTGCCTTAGCCAAACAGGTCAAGACCGTCTTATTTGGGGCATGTAGCTCACCATCCTTCCCTGTGGAAGGTTATTATTCTCCGATTATTCGCTTGCGCCGTGAACTCGACTGCTATGCCAACCTGCGTCCGACACAATACCTCCCGGTGCCAACAGCACGTGAGGGTGTCGATTTACTCGTCGTCCGTGAAAATACAGAAGACCTTTATATTGGGGATGAACACACCACCTCCAGTGGCAACACAGGTACTGCCACCAAACGCATCACCCGTGCCGCTACAGAACGTATTGCGCATCTCGCCTATCAACTCGCACGATTATCGGATCGTCGCTTGGTGACGATTGTGCATAAAGGCAATGTCCTCCCACAAACCGACGGACTCTTTCGGCGGGTGGCTTATGAAGTCGCCGAACAGTACCCTGACATCGAAACGGATGAACTTCTCGTTGATACCGCCGCATATTGGATGGTCAAAGAACCGACTCGCTTCGATGTGATTCTGACTCCCAATCTTTATGGGGATATTCTGTCGGATATGGCGGCTGGCTGGGGTGGAGGCTTGGGCTTGGCTCCCGCATTAAACATCGGACATGATGTGGCAATTGCTGAACCGGTACATGGTTCTGCGCCCGATATTGCAGGCAAAGGTCGTGCGAATCCCACCGCGATATTCTTAAGTGTCGCCATGATGGTGCGCTACCATTGGAAACAACCCGATATTGCAGAAAAAATTGAACATGCGGTCACACAGACACTCGAAGATGGCGATTATACGATGGACATCCATAGCGAAGGCGCAATCTCAACCGACGAATTCACCGAGCATGTGATATCGTATTTATAAGTTATCCCTCGCCGCTCTCTTCTGTATCTCGTGGAATATCACTCCCTGTCTGAATATCCAGCGGAATATATTCCAACTCAAACCACCACTCAGGGAAGGGTTCAATCGTGGCATTGTAATAGACATCAAGGATACGACGGACAATCGGTGCGGCGACCTCTGACCCTTCTCGCGAATTTGCCATCATCACCACGATCGCAATTTCTGGGTCTACGGCAGGTGTATAGGCGACAAACCACGCATTTGGGAAGCCCGCGGTCTGTGCCGTCCCTGT
>JANQRM010000289.1 GCA_028284565.1 Anaerolineae bacterium
TGGCAGGGTCAAGTGCAATGAAGATTTGTTCACCGGCTTTGTAGCCAGCTTTATCAATCGCCTCCATGATAATGTCGAGCGCGGCTTGATTGGAACCTAAGTTAGGGGCGAAACCACCTTCATCACCAACTGTCGTAGAGAAGCCTTTATCATGAATGACTTTCTTCAGGGTTTGATAAATCTCCACGCCCCATTGCAGTCCTTCCTTGAATGTATCTGCACCAACAGGCATCACCATAAATTCTTGAAAATCGGTACTACCGAGTGCGTGTTTGCCACCATTCATGATGTTCATCATCGGGACAGGCAGAACGTGAGCATGTATCCCCCCCAAATAAGCGTAGAGGGGTAAGCCGACATGATTAGCGGCGGCACGCGCGACTGCCATCGATATACCCAAAATAGCATTTGCACCTAGATTGCCCTTGGAAGGTGAGCCATCAAGTTCAATCATAAGTTGGTCAATCGCTTTCTGGTCGAGTGCAAATTGACCGATGAGTGCATCTTTGAGTTGATTATTGACTGAGCTGACCGCTTTCTGCACTCCTTTGCCACTATAACGTCCCTTATCGCCATCACGGAGTTCGACGGCTTCATATTCACCGGTGGATGCACCACTAGGGACGATTGCACGTCCGATTGTGCCATTCGATAAGGTAACATCAACTTCAACGGTAGGATTTCCGCGGGAATCTAACACTTCGCGTCCGTGTATATTGCTAATGATTGCCATACGTCAATTTGCTCCTTCATTCAATTGGTAAGGTGTCAATATGGATTGTGTTCAAAGTTTTAGGTCTCAACACTGAGTTTACAACATTCAGGCGTGACTCACCATTAATCGTTTAATTTCGGACGATAAAATCCTGACAAGGAGGGGACTTTCCTTTAGAATACTGTCTTAACTATAAGTAGGAATTGGTATGACACACATCTATTTGGACCATTCAGCAACAACTCCCACAGACCCACGTGTGGTCGACGCGATGCTTCCCTATTTTACGGAGGTCTACGGCAACCCATCCTCAGTGCATCAGCAGGGACAACAAGCAGAACGGGCGATTGAATCTGCACGTCGGACGATCGCGGAGTTTTTGAATTGCGAGCCCAGTGGAATTGTCTTTACAAGCTGTGGCTCAGAGAGCGATAACTTGGCAATAAAAGGGGTCGCATGGTCAGAAGCCTTTGCCGATAAACCCAAGCGACTGATTACCACACCCATTGAGCATCCCGCAGTGAGCAAGACTATTCAGCAACTCACTGAAATAGGTGAATTTAAGAAGTTGATTGTACCTGTCGATTCGGATGGTTTTATCGATATTGATGCATTTGAAGGAGCCTGTCGAGATGGTGCGTTGTTAACGAGTATCATCTATGCGAATAACGAGCTTGGTACGATTCAACCTATCGCCCAATTAGCCGAAATTGCTCGACGATATGGAGTGTTGTTTCATACAGATGCGGTCCAAGCTGGTGGACAACTCTCGCTTGATGTTCAAGCATTGGGGGTGGACATGCTGAGTTTATCCGCCCATAAATTTTATGGTCCGAAAGGTGCAGGCTTGCTTTACGTGCGAAATGGCATTCAACTGAATCCAAGTCAGAGTGGTGGCAGTCATGAGCAAGGACGACGTGCTGGGACGCATAATACTCCCTTAATTGTTGGGATGGCAAAAGCTCTGGAATTGGCTTATTCGGATGACCGTGTTGACCATTTCACAGCGATGCGTGACCGCCTGATTGATGGTGTTTTGACTACGATTCCGAACACCAAATTAACAGGGCATTCAGAAACTCGCTTGCCTTCACATGCGAGTTTTGTGATTGAAGGAGTAGATGGTAATTCACTCCTGATGCATCTGGATATGAACGGGGTGTCAGGGAGTAGTGGCTCTGCCTGTAAAACGGGCAATCCTGAACCCTCTGATGTGTTGTTGGCAGTGGGATATTCACCAGAAAACGCATTGAGTGGCTTACGTCTGACAGTGGGTAAGCAGACAACAGCCGATGCTATAGACAATGCAGTTGAGATTCTAGCTAAATCTGTCCAAACTTTGCGTCAGTTGAATCACGAGTTAGCAACATGATAAAGAAAGAGCGAGTTGTCGTTGCAATGAGTGGCGGTGTAGATAGCTCGGTTGCGGCAGCGTTATTGGTTGAACAAGGCTACGAAGTCGTCGGCATGATGATGCGCCTGTGGTCGGATGATGCGATGGGTGGTGATGCGCATAATCGGTGCTGTACGCCAGAGCAGGTGGCAGATGCGCGTCGGATCGCGGATTTACTCGGTATCCCGTTTTATGTATTGGATACGAAAGGTGTCTTCCGCAATACGGTGGTGCAATATTTTATCGACCAGCATCGTGCAGGATTTACGCCAAATCCCTGCATGGAATGCAATCGTCACATCCGCTTCGATTGGTTGCTCAAGAATGCACTCGCCTTGGATGCCGACTATCTGGCGACGGGGCATTATGCGCGGATTGACCAATCTGAAAACAGACAATATCGCCTCCGCAAAGGGCTGGATGAGAACAAAGACCAAAGCTATGTTTTGAGTGTGATGGGGCAGAATCAACTCAGTCAAACTCTGTTTCCAGTGGGAAAGTATCCCAAAAGTAAGGTCCGTGAGTTGGCACTGAAGTATAACCTCAATGTGGAGAGCAAGAAGGATAGTCAAGACCTGTGTTTCTTGGGAAACAGTGACTATCGACAATTTTTGACACTTCATGCATCGGAGATTATGCAAGCAGGTCCCATCGTCCGCAAAAATGGCGAAGTCATTGGTGAGCATCAGGGCTTGTCAAATTATACAATTGGTCAGCGCAAAGGTTTGGGCGTGTCTTTCAACGAACCCTTGTATGTCTTAGCGATGAACCCGTATAAAAATGCGCTCGTCGTTGGGACACGTGATGAACTCGGACGCGATACTTTAACAGCAAGTCGTGTGAATTGGGTGAGTGGAATTGTGCCGACAGAACCATTCGTTGCAGATGTGAAGATACGTTACAAATCAAAAACGCAACAGGGGTTTGTTGAACCGATTGGGGATGACGCATTCCGTGTGACATTGGATGAACCCTTACGCGATATTGCACCCGGACAAGGGGCTGTGGTGTATAATGGCGATGTTTGCTTAGGTGGTGGCGTGATTGATAAATTCGAGCACCAGAATTAGGGCAGAATATCAATCAATTGTCCGAGTTGGATGCGATTATCGTCTCTAAGTTCCCCATCTTGTGTAACTATCAAATTGACAAAATCGGGTTGGGTATACATGCCGGCGGTCAGTGTGACATTGTCTAGTGACTTATTGCCAAACTCCAAGAGATGTTCTGTTCTGATTATTTCGTCTGTGTCCCAGATAAAGGTGGGGTATTGCCCACCCCATGGACGTAAATCGCTCTGTGTGATGATGTCACCATTTTCATCCAATGCGTGAACAAAGACGGTTGCATCAATGTTGGGACGATTGACTGTCGTTTTCCAATAGAGGCTAATGATAACGTTATCTTCATCGGCAAAATACTCAAAATCCATGGCTATAAGCGAGAAGGTATTATTGAGTGTCGCATCCAATAAGATGGCATTTTCACTTGGCATCGGTTGTTCGGCTTGCGGAACTTTAATCCAAACGACGGTTACGGCATTGTTGACCGTTTCTCTGATTAAGCTCTGAGCAGGAATACGGTCACTGTTTGCGTAATATAAGCCAGTGATAAGGCGATAAGCTCCAGCTGGTAGTGAATTCGATAACGTGATGGCATGTGTATCGGGCACAAGGTCAACGGTTTGCCAGATACTTGCGGGATACAGCCAGCGGTGAATGAGTTTGTCATTGCCTTGTACTCCATCAATAGCTTCCCAATTTTGTGTCACCAATTGCAAGAAGGCGATGTATTCATGTCCAATTTGACGATTCAGCGACCATAGTAAAGTGTATTCAAAGGTTTGATTATTGTCTGATTGAATGGTATCTGCACCATACCATCTAGTAAGTTCCAATTCGCCATCCCCAAAAGTAGCGATTGCTGTGTCACGACTTTCAGATGTTTCATATTCTAGGTTGAGATTGTCAATGGATTTCGCATAGCCAAGAAAAGTTAGTTGGTTTCCGTTCCCTCTAATCTCTGTTCCTGCTTCAATATCAGCAATCAAGTCTTCTTGAAATTCCTCTGACAAGGGTGGAAGCAGAGTAATTGTAGCATCTTGAAGCAAAGCGAAATCGCTCGTTTCACGCATCACATCGCCTAATTCAAGCGAGTAGGGGATAACCAATTTTGTGTTCTCTGGTAATGAAACCACTTGCGCCGTATCAACATTAGGGAAGGAATCCAATAACCATGCACGAGTCGTCGCACGATTTAGCTCATCAATAGGAATCAACAATGGATTATTGTGTTGTTCAACCCAGCCGGCGAAGGTAAGACGGTCTGTGCGGAAGAACCATTCATTGTGATTAAGGTCGAATCCATAAACTGACCATCGTTGCCAGCTATCTGCCTCTTCCCAATAAACTCGATAGGTCTGAAAAGCAGTTATGGCTTCGCTAAATAGAAGGATGATTAAGACGGTCAGAATGGCTATTGACGGCTGATACCGATATTTTTTCGTGAACTTCAATATCAGCCATAAGACAAACCCAATCCCCACCCCGATAACCAATGGAATGACCGCGAATTCTCCAACAATCCGCAAGCCATGCGGGATTTCATCCGTTAGCAAGACTGGCAGTGAAGGAACGATCAATAGTCCACCGATAAACCATGATGAAGGATGTTTCAATCGGATAATAAGTACGATTAATCCCAACATAAAAAGGGGGAACATCATGTCGGATAGCAAGGGGGCATGCGCGACATTGTATTGCGGATTAATATCGCCTTTTTGAAAAAATTGTGAGAGTAATAATTCAAATCGTTGGTTAAATGATGTAAAGGTTGCACTTTCAGATACGTTGCTTGCACGTCCGACAACATTAACAGGATTTTGAATGAGCAACAGCAGTACGGGTATCATCAATATGAATAAGACGACCCCGACACTCACTAATCGAGGCAACCATTGTTTGATTTTCTGATATCGAAAAATGAGCAAGCCAATCCCAAGCGGAATAAAGGCAAATGGCAACATAAATGATGCAGTATAAGTATAGAGTGCAATCGCCAACCAAAATCCAGCCCAGATAAAATCTCGCCATCGATGGGTTCGTAATCCACGCATCAGGAAACCAATCATCAGTAGCATCCATAAGGGCTGAGGCACAGCGCGATAGGTGGATCTTGTCACGGTGAGATGACTGAGCATCACAGCCAGCACAATCATGGAGGCAAGCCCAGCGATTTTTCGATGTGTTGGATGTAAATCGGCAAGACTTTGTGTGGTTGCCCAGTAGGCAGAGGCTATCGTCAACAAACCAAAGAATGATGAAACCAGCCGATATGCCCAAATAGAATCCCCAAATAAAGTCCCGCCGACTGCTTGAAAGAGGCGAAAGAGGGGTTCTGGACGACCTTGATCTTGATAAAGCGGAAAATTTCCCGTTGTGCGGATATGGAAGGCATCAATAACATTGACGGCTTCATCATTGCTAATGCCGGGCGGATATAAGTCTAAATCAAAGAGGCGCAACCAGAATCCGGCGAGCAGTGTGAGGATGATGAATCCCCAGATGATGCTATTTGTCACTTTCACAAGCTAATAGCCAAGCAATGCCATTCGGACTTGGTCACTGAAAAGAAGGCAGATGATGGTTGCGATGACGATATAGGGACCATAGGGAATCGCAGTAAAAAGATTATAACGACCACTAAGTAGTTGCCTGATAATGAGATAGGTAAATGCGCCTAATGCACCTAAAAAGACGGTAATAAACATCGACAGAATGACCAATTGAAAACCTAAAACAAAGCCAGTGACGGTTGACATCATCACATCTCCAAAGCCAAAGGCAACAGTGTTGATTTTCTCTCCGCGCATACTACCCATAATATGCGTGAATAGAAATCCGCCTTGATAAAGGACAAAAAACACAACAAAGCCGACGACAGCACCGGCAAGCGCACTCTGAATATTCGGCTGGGGCTGGGGAACAAGTAAGGCATCAGCAATTGCCAATCCCATCGTAGGAACAGTGACCACATGCAAAATCAATTTATGCTCTATGTCGATGACGATAATCAGCATGAAAATCGCCATATAAACCAACCAGAAAATCAACTGAATCGTTGTCATATCGGCGTGGTCACGACTAACTAACAACGTGAGTACCATGAGAAAAGCTGTACCAATCTCTGTTAGAGGATACCGCCATGAAAGTTTCGGCTCGCTGGTATAATAGCGTTTTCGCTTTTGCTCATCGGGGATAGCCTCATCAGGTGTTTTTGGAGTACGAGCATTAAATAAGAAGGCTGTAGTGCCTAGCCAAGCAGTGAGAGGTCGCGGTGTGCCATCAGGATAGGTTGGTAAGCCCACTCGACGGCGGTAGGGGAGGTCATCGGCTAGTGCATTTACCAATCCACCAGCCAATATTCCAATGATTGCGACCAAAATAAGTTCGATAACCATATTTTCCTCATTAGGGAGTGGGAGTCAACAAGGGTGCAGGGGGCAACAATGAGAATGAAATCGCCAATAAGATTAGCACGGCTAGCCCCGCTGAAATCATGATAGCCCATTTTTGAGCATTCGACAGTAGGATACCCTTAAGATTTTCGGCGGATTGAGTATCAATCACAATATCGACGGGATTCACTTGACCATCCTTAATCTCCCATGCCTGCAAACGAGGTGGATAGTGTTTCAAGCTGATGATGAGTTGAATCGCTTTTGGATACTGCCACTCGGCAACATCAGTTGGAGATGGAATCGGGTCACTATTAGGATGAGAGTGGAAAATAGCGAGGAGCTGTTGCTCTTGTTCGTCAATGGATTTAAGAGCTTGAAGCAGTTGTGTTGGCTCCATTTGATAGTGGAGTGCTGGATTTTCAGAGATATTGTCGATGGGAATAATCTGTTTGGCTTCATATCCGATGCCGACTATCAATCCACAGACTTCATACGGCTTCCTGTCGAGGGCAAGTTGGGCGAGTTCTCGCATCTGTTGATGACTGAGACGAAGGAATGACATTAGCTTTCAAATGGTGGAACAGTGAACGAAGTTTCGGCTTCATCTTGGGGTGGATTGCGTTCCTCATAATAGAGTTCAGCAGATAATGTATAGTCACCAGCAGGATCATCCTTACCCCGAATATGCATCGTAAATTCCATGTCATAATGCATGGTAGCGATGATGTCTAAGTCGCTGACCATTGTGCCATCTTCATCTCGCGCGACCAGAATAAGATTGGGACGTTCTTGAAAAGGTGTGACTTTAATTTCGATAAATATCCGAAAGCGGTCAGGGTAGGGGATGGCTTTCAATTCCTCAATCTTGATCTTGTGTTTCGGCTGTGGAACCAGATTGGGGTCATTAAATAGTGGGATTTCCATAATCAGTGATTTGCCTCAATAAGTTGTTGGAGGGCGGACTGTGCTTTGTCGAAATGCTCCATAGGCACGAAGATATGATCGCGTGAAAATGCCGCGAAGGGAAAGATGGGGATGTTGTTCTCAGCCAGTATTGCGCTGACCTTTGCCATAAAACCGATAAGTGTCGGTTCGAGTTCAATATCAAATGTGAGCAGGCGATAACGGGTTTCACTCAATGTCGCGGATGAAAGACGCTTGCTGAATTGGTCGTAGGCATCTTCGGGTAACATGAGGGTAACTTCATCTTTGTCCACTAATAAACCACAAAACGGGATATTGGTTTCTGCGACGATTCCGGCGGCAAGCACAACCGCGTTCGCAGGTAATTGAAGGTAGACATACTCGATGTCATCTGAGTATAAGGTTGTCGAATTCAGGGCTTCTTCTAACGTTTGTGACATGATTTACTCGTCAAATTGATAGGTTGATTCCGCATAAAAACGGACACTGCGCTCTGCCAACTTTTCCTGCATCCATCGTTGGAGTTCAGCATTTTTCGCTTCTAAGCTCACATTTTCTGCGGCCATTTTGGCAAAAGGATAGTAGAGTTTCAAGGCGCGCCCGTTGATGATATGCCGACTGACTCCCGGTGGGAGAAAGGCATTTTCCTTTGCGGCTTCGATGATGTCTTCTGGTTGATATGATGGAAACAGTAAAAGAGCAATCGCATCAGGGTAGAGTGACCAAATGAGGGTAGGGTCGGTAAGGGGTGTGCGAAACAATTTCGCATTCTTCCGATAGACTTTTACAATTTTGCGTAGGACTGTATTCCGTGATTTGATTGTATCTGCCGATGCAATCGCCGCTAAAACGGGTCCATCATTCATCAGGATATGTGCGACAGCATTTGACTGCCAGCCATCAACAAATTCAATATCCTCCAAGGCATATAGGGCTTCTGTAAAGTCTTGCGTTGTCCAATCACTGACAATGTGTTGCCAAACGCCCAAATCCACAAAACCATCTTCGTAATTGGCAACTTGTACCAAGATATGCTCATAACCCAGATGACAAAGTGTGAAATGACGGTTGGCTCCATCCAAAACGACGTATTTACCATCGCCTATTTCCGCAACAATTGGCGGGTTCGTGATATACTCCGCCTGACGAATACGCTCAATCAAGGGTTCAGAACGTTGCGGGTCATGTGTCTCATGGGGATATATATCGCTTGTGGGGACAATACGTAAATCTGGAAAAGGGACACTATTCAGCGACATGAAACAACCTTCTTGCGTGTGTAACGATTGATTGTATAGACTCAGACAGACTATTGTAAGCAATTTGGCTAAAAACGAAAGACTGACTCATGGGTGCAAATGAGCAAGGCGCAGATGCAATACAAGGACGATGGCTGACGATTCCCCGAACCTTATGTTTTGTCCGCAATGGGGACGATATTTTGTTGATGAAACGTTCCTCACATAAACGAGTATTTCCGAATCAATATAATGGCTTAGGGGGACATATTGAACGTGACGAAGACCCTTTAGTAGGGGCAATACGAGAGATTCAAGAGGAAAGTGGATTGTCTGTACACAATGTTCGTTTGTGTGCCGTCTACAATATTGATGCCGGACAAGAAACCGGCATTGTCCTCTTTGTTTTCACCGCTTGGTCGGATAACAGAGATTTTGTCGATGATTCGGATGAAGGCACTCTGCACTGGATTCCCCTTGATACGCTTCTCAGCCTTGATTTAGTAGAAGATTTACCTCATATTTTGCCTCGTATCTTGGAGATAGATGACAAGGCACAACCCTTATTTGTCCATGCTAGCTACGATGATGACGATGTTCTACAAATGCGATTTTATGGGGATAGGTAATTGTGAATGACTGAGCTGGATAATGTAGCCGAAACGAAGGATGAAGAAATACATGATAGTCCGCAACCGAAACCACGAAGTCGCATTTCTCGTATAGGCTGTTGGTTCTTAATTGCTATCTGGTTTTTGATTTTGTTGACCCCTTGCGCTTTATTCGCACTGGCAACACAGGGCGAAATACGTATCTCACATGGCGATATTCCAGATCGTGTGGCACATCCAAGATTGTTGATTGATTTGATTTCGGAGCCAGATTTTCGAGGATTGCGATTGGTAAACTCAACAATCAGCAATGCCTCAGATAGGTCAATCTGTATTCAAACCAATGTACGCTACCTCTTATGGCATGGAGATGCAACGGGACAAGATGCAGTTTTTTGCGATTGTTATGCACGTGAACAAACCGAATCGACTTGGGCATTAACCGAAACAAGCATTGGTGAGTGTACGGTGTCAAGATAAGTGAAGGCTAGTGGCGAATGATGGATTTTTTGCAAAATATTGACCCGACGATTCTTGCTTTGGTAGGACTTGGTTGTGTGGGGATTTGTGTTGTTGGCGTGATTTTAAGTTTTATTAGTGGGATATTTGACGTTCTCATTGGGCTTGTTGAAATCGTTGGGCAAATTGCTGGCGGAGGACCTGTTGCTTGGTGTGGATGCTTGGTCATATTGGGAGGGTGCGGAATCTGTGCTGGAGTTGCGACTTTTTTGCCAAGTATAAGTGCTTCATGTCAGGCAAATTACACGAACTTCTGCCAATTGTTTGGCTTTGGATAATCTGAACAAGGTAAATACTTTGCGTCGCTAAATAAATTTTATTATAATACTCGTACTCTGATAATTCGTGATGGAGAGAGATAATGAGCGTTTCATCGGTGGGTCTATCACAACCAACTTTCCAAAAAGAATCAAAAACCAGTTTGTGGCTCCGCACACGCAAATGGGATTTGATGTTTATCACGTTTAGCGTAATTGTCGTTCCCCTACCATATCTGCTTTATTTACTGGGCTTACAGTTTGGCATGACAGATGATGTCAGTCGAAATCTGGTCAACGGTTTTGTCGCGGTGGCAATTGGTGGTCCTCATATGATGTCCACCTTTTTACGGACAGGCTTGGATGAGAGCTTCAAGAAACGCTATCCCATGTTAATTCGATCATCCATAATTATTCCAATCATCGTGATTTCACTTGCATTCCTAAACTTGAATCTGATGCTCACCTTTTTCTTCTTCTGGGCTTCGATTCATGTCCTGCATCAAGTGACTTATATCGTCGAACTCTATAACCACAAAGAGCATAAGTATGTTCGTCAAAGTGCGGTTAGTCTAAAAGCCCGTTTGATTGATTACGGCGTGATTTTGACGAGCCTCTTCCCCATTGCCGCCTACAAAATTAATCAAGGGACATTTGAAATTGGTGCGAATGATTTGGGACAAGCCATACCAGATTTATTCAAGCAACCCGATAATCCGTGGTTCTTCTTGCTGGTATCAATCACATTTGGCATCGCATTGACGGCTTATATCGTTAAGACAGTTCAAGAATATCGCGCTGGCACATTTAACATGCCCAAGACGGTATTCATTGTCTTCACGGTCACCGTTGCTTTCTTCACACCAGCATTGCCCAACTTGGATACAGCTTTCCAAGGCTTGAACACATGGCACTCCTTCCAATATCTGGCAATTACCTTTTACATCATCAAGATTCGCCAAGAATATGGACAACTCGACAAGGAAGCACCATTAGTTGCGCGTTTTAGTCGTAAAACACCGGATGCCAAAGCTCTTTATGCCTTTAGTGCGATGCTCCTCGTTGGTTCATTGGCGATATTCATCATTGTCTTTGTACTAGCAAAATTGGTAAATCCAAATATTGATGGCAACCAACACTTCGACATTGCCTATTACACGGCGATATTGTCATTCCTGTGGATTCACTATTATCATGACCACTTCTTGTTCACGGACTTTGAAGCACTCGATGGAGCATATGGTCATTAACACGTAGCAAAAATTCATGAAGAAGAGATGTCGAGGAGGCATCTCCTTTTGATTCTAGGGGAAACTCTCCGATACCCATTGAAGTGGGTCTACAGTCACACCATTTACCCAAACTTCCCAATGCAGATGTGCGCCGGTAACCCGCCCAGTTGAGCCGATTGTCCCCAGAATCTGCCCGGTTTCCACGAAATCACCAACTGTAATATTGAGCGATTGTTGGTGGGCATAAAGGGTATAGACCCCCCACCCATGATCAATAATGACGGTGTTACCACGTATCTGGAACGTATCTGCCAACACAACCCGACCCGATGCGGCGGCGAGAACCGATGTGCCGGGAACGCCTGCAAAATCGGCTCCCCGATGATAGTTATCAAATGCGCCTCCATTATACGAGCGTATCGTGCCAAAAGGACCATTCATCGTTGCGGCGGCAGGAAGTCCAAGTGACCCCTCAAAATAACGCTCTGGTGTGACATTGCTGGTAAGGTTAGTGATGAGCGTAATCTCATTGTCTTCAATAGCAGGCGCAAGCAACTCAGCTAGTTCATCAATAATCTCAATCGTCTGGCGACCATAGCCACCCGAAGCCACAAGGATATTCAATGGCACAACCGAGACTGTTCCATTGCGTTCTGTGACCGTTAGCGTCAACTCATAAATCCCCGCTTCTGTAAAAATCGGAATTCCAATGAGAATAATATGCTGAGTCCCTTCAAGCAATGGAATGATGCTTAAATCATGTTCCAAGAATTGACCTGTAATAGTGACAGGGGCTTGGGTTGAGATAGCAACTCGTCCAGTCTGCCCTTCCACAAATATCAGAGGCTTAACATCCAAACCCACGATAATCGGTGGCAAATCCAAAGCCAATTCAGGGAGTTTGACACCCGGAATGATTAATTGTTGACCCACATCAATCCGCGTCGGGTCAAGGATGTCATTCGCTGTGGCAATTTCGCTCAATTCGACATTGTATTGTAGCGCAATCCGGAAGAGTGTATCTCCTTGCTGAACCGTGTGGACAAATGGGACAGTAGAGGCGATGGAATCTCCATCAGTAGGAAGATCAGCATTGGGAATTGGGGTCAATGTTGGCGCAATCGTCGGTGAATTGCTATCTGACACAATGACAAGCTCTTGCCCCACATACAGCTCATTGACATTCTCAAGTTCGTTGAGTTCGGCGAGGTCTTCTATCGTTTGACCATACAAATCCGCGATACTCCGAAGTGTTTCGCCTGCTTGAACAATGTGATTCAATGGTTCAGGCGTGGGATTGGCAGGTATCGGAATGACCAAGCGTTGCCCGACAGCGATATTGTTAACATTGTTGATGCCATTCGCTTCTGCCACCACATCCGTTGTAAGCCCATAATTCAAGGCGATCCGAAAGAGATTTTCACCTCGTTGGACAACATGAATCGTGACATTGGGGTCAGCGGGTACATCTTCCTGTGCGACAGACAAAACGGGTAGCCAGACCAGCATACCCGTGAATAACAGCATCAATGTGAATCGTCGAATCAAGAAACTGCCTCATCAAATCTTAGCCTATCCCCCACCTCTACCCGATCCAAAATAGATGGATTTGCCTCGATAAAATATTGAGCAGGGGCTTGGGGAGCATACGCGGGTCGCCACGGTTTGGCAAGGGCTTTATCAACCACGTCATACTGCGAATTCACCCAAACCACGCCAATGGTGAGGAACATAAAGAACATGTGAATCGATGTTGCAGAACGACTATCGCTCCCCGTGACAAAGAGTAAGCCTTCGTCTTCGGGCAGGTTTCTTACCAATTGGAGACCCCGAAACCGACACCAGGCACTATCACACCATTTGGCACGAGATAGGACGATGGCATCGGTCTCGGCATTGCGGATGGTACGCCACGAAGTCATGAGGGAATCGTGAGCGTTTGTCCGATGAAGATACGATTGTAGTTGGTGATATTGTTCGCTTGTGCCAATGCAACCAAACTCACATTGAAGCGTAGCGATAT
>JANQRM010000299.1 GCA_028284565.1 Anaerolineae bacterium
AGTTTCATCCCGGTGCAAACGTCGGGATTGGTAAAGACTTCACGATTTTCGCTACGGCTGAGGGTTATGTGACCTTCGAGAAAGCGAAAGGTCGTGCAGGGCGCAAGCAAATCAGTGTTTATGCTGAGCAACCCATAGCTCAATAATCAATCCTGTTCAAATACATGACGCTACTCAGATAACCTGAGCCGTCGTGTTCAAAGGAGAATCTTGTGAAAGAAAAAATCCATCCCGAATGGTATGCGGAAGCCGATGTCAGTTGCTCCAACTGTGGAAACGCGTGGACAACCGGTGCAACCGTACCCAGTATCCGTGTCGAAATCTGCTCCAATTGCCATCCCTTCTATACTGGTAAGCAAACCATTGTCGATACCGAAGGACGTGTTGAAGGCTTTATGAAACGGCTGGCAAAACGTGACCAGATGCAACAAGTTGCTGATGAACGTGAAGCCGCGAAAGCCCCCACCAACCTTTCCATTGAAGACTTGGGCTTGAGCAAACGCTACGTCACTATCTTGGAAGAAAATGACATCACGACGGTTCAAGACATCCTCGACAAGCTGGCTGAAAGTGGCGATGAAGGCTTGCTGGAATTCCAAGGGATTGGTCGTAAAGTCTTGAGCGACCTCAAGAAGTCCCTTCGTGCTGGTGGCTACGAAATCCCCGAAGCGGAATAACATCCATAAAACCCAATTGAACGGCAGTTGTCAAGTGATGACTGCCTTTTTTGTTGTTTTTTATGACAGTTTTTAGTTGTTAGTTATGCATTCTACAACGACTCTATGTTTTGTTAAAAGATTGGAGATTTATTTTACGCGCTTTTAAGGTTTCGTTAAAATTCTCTAACGAACTTACCTGCGTTCTGCTGTTGCTATTTTTAGCCAGCGACCTACACTAATCTAGGAAATCACACACAAAGTTGAGGAGATTATGAACCATCGTTTCGGGCGGATTGAGGTTATCTGTGGCAGTATGTTTTGTGGCAAAACAGAAGAGATGATTCGGCGGGTGCGTCGTGCAATTATTGCTAAGCAGAATATCCAAGTGTTTAAGCCAAGTATTGATATTCGCTATGGTGTGGAGACGATTAATAGCCATAGTGGTCAAGCGGTGGATGCACTGGCTATCAAACGGGCGAAGGACATTTACCTCCACCTGGAAGATGACACGACGGTTGTTGCAATTGATGAAGTCCAATTTTTTGATGATGAGATTGTGGATATTGTTCAACGCCTCGCGGATGAACGGAATATCCGTGTGATTTTGGCGGGATTGGATTTGGACTTCCGTGGCGAACCTTTTGGGTCGATGCCCCGCTTGCTTTCGATAGCGGAAGATGTGGTGAAACTCCATGCGATTTGTGTCGCCTGTGGAGAAGCCGCTAGCCGTACACAACGCCTCGTCAATGGACAACCTGCGCGATATGATGATCCAATCATCCTCGTTGGCGCGCATGAAGCCTATGAAGCCCGTTGTCGGGAGCATCATATTGTTCTGCAACCCGAACTCATCGTAGAATAAGATTGTCCACTATCCCCGTTTAGGGAAGCCATGAGTCTATCGGTACAAGAACGCAATAAACGTGTTCGTCAGGCGTCAGCATTTGTCTCAGAGATATTGGATTCCATTGGGCGTGTGATTGTTGGTCAGGATATGCTGATTAATCGTCTGTTAATCGCACTGCTTTCCAACGGGCACGTGCTAATTGAAGGTGTTCCCGGTTTGGCAAAGACGCTTACTGTACGGACGCTTTCAGCAACACTTGATACCCATTTCCAACGCATTCAATTCACACCCGACTTGTTGCCATCTGACTTAATCGGGACGCAGATTTTTAATCCTAAATCAGGTGATTTCTCACCCCGGCAAGGGCCCTTGTTCACGAACATTGTGCTAGCAGATGAAATCAACCGAGCGCCAGCGAAAGTGCAATCTGCCTTGTTAGAAGCGATGGCAGAACGACAGATTACGCTTGGCGAAACGACCTATACCATGGCTGACCCTTTTATTGTGTTGGCGACTCAGAATCCGATTGAACAGGAAGGAACATACCCTCTACCCGAAGCGCAACTTGACCGTTTCTTGTTAAAAGTCGTAATTGGCTATCCAAATCGCGATGAAGAACGGGATATTCTCACGCGGATGTCGGGTGAAGAGCCGGAGCTTCCATCGCCTGTCCTGGACCCGGAAGCGATTCGTCGTGCACGACGTGTGGTGAATGAAATTTATGTTGATGCCAAAATCCAGGATTATGTCCTGGATATTGTCTTTTCTACACGCGAACCGAAAGCATTTGGCTTTAAGAAACTGGATTCTCTGATTGAGTTTGGGGCATCACCACGGGGAACAATCTCCTTGACGAAAGCGGCGAAAGCCCATGCATTCTTACAAGGTCGGGGTTATGTGATGCCAGATGATGTCAAGTTGGTTGCGCCTGATGTGCTACGACATCGCATCTTGACCACCTTTGAAGCCCAAGCGGAAAATATCACCTCCACGCAAATTATCCAGCGTATCCTCAAACGAATTGATGTCCCCTAATGCTAGCTCCGCAAACCCTGCGTCGGATTGAGCAAATAGAATTAGTGAGTCGTCGGCTGGTGCATACGCAATTTGCTGGCTCATATCAGTCTGTGTTCAAGGGGCAAGGCTTGGTCTTTCATACCGTGCGTCCCTATGAATATGGGGATGATGTGCGGGCGATTGACTGGAAAATTACGGCACGGACAGGCGAACCCCATATTAAGCAATTTGTGGAAGAGCGTGAGCGTACCGTGATGTTGGTCATCGACAGCAGTGCATCGGTGTTGTTTGGGAGTGCGATTCGGCAAAAGAGCGAATTGGCAGCGGAGTTGGGTTCGGTGTTGGCATCAACCGCCATTTATAATGATGATAAGGTGGGTTTGCTGGTCTTTAGCGACAAAATTGAGCATTATATCCCCCCGAAGAAAGGGCGTAAGCATGTTATGCACTTGATTCGGGAGTTGCTGAATCTTGAACCGATTGGCACAGGGACGGACTTTTCGCTGGCATTGCAGACGCTCAATCGCGCTTTGAAGCGGAATACGATTGTCTTTTTGTTGTCTGATTTTTTACTACCGAGCGAACAATATAAACGTGATTTGTTAATTACAAGTCAGCGACATGATACGACAGCAATTATTTTGCGTGACCCCTTAGAGAGCTTGTTTCCGAATGTGGGTATGGTGCGCTTGCAGGATGCGGAGACACAAACCGTGCAATGGGTGGATACAGACCATAGTAGCTGGCAACGGGAATTTCAGTATCGGTCTGCGAAGTTTGAACGTGTACGAGAGACAATACTCACGCAAGCGGGGATTGACCGCATTGACGTTCCCCCTGATGGAGATTACGTGGGTGCGCTCATCGAGTTTTTCAATCAACGGATGCGGAGACGTTAGATGTTTCGGTTGCGTCTGTGTGTGATTGGGATTCTGATTGTGTTGATTCCGATGGCGTTAGCTCAGGAAGAAACCCCGGAAGCTACGCTAGAAGTCAATGTGGATACGGAGATTGATGCGCTGGTCAATTTGGTGGATGCATCGTTTTCTGCGGATAACCTATCTCCGTTGCTCGGTGAACCTGTAGAACTCATCTTGAAGGCTGATGCACCAACAAATGTGGAGATTGTCGGCTGGGCAGAATTCCCAGAAGAAGATACACCCTTTCAAGTCATTGAGGCAGGTGACATTGAGCAAGAAACGCTTGGCGATACCACGAGCTACACACAGACGTTGGAATTGGTCGTATGGGAAGTTGGTTTTTTTAACACGCCGGAATTGTTTATCACGTATATCAATCCGAATACAGGTGCGACATTAAATGCGCCGATACAGTCGGTGTTTTTTAATACGCAGAGTGTGCTTGACCCAGAAGATACGATTTTACGTCCAAATACGGATTTGATTGAACTGCCCTACTTCCCGCCTTGGGTGGTGGTGATTGTCATTGTGGTGATTGCGACGGTCTTGTGGTTGCTGAATTCATTCAGACGGTCACAGCGATTTGCCAGTCGCTTAGCACAAGCTGGGACACCTTTCCAAAAGACGGTGTTTGAATTGCGTCATTTGATTGAGCAGAATCTCCCAGCCGAAACGGTATATCCACTGGTAGCAGAGCATCTACGGATGTATTTAGCTACGCGCTTTGGACTTACAACCAGCGATTTGACGACGATTGAATTGATGGGGCAAGTGCGGGAGCATCCTTCATTTACACCACGATTGGCGAATGATTTGCAACGGGTGTTGGAGCAAGCGGACTTGGTGAAGTTTGCCCAGTTTTCACCAGATAGTAATTCGACCATTCGAATTGTGAATTATGCGATACAATGGCTAGAGTCTTCTGAGAAAGTCAATCCAACACCCGATGTCTGAGTTTCGTTTCGCCCATCCGATTGCGCTGATATTAATTCCAATCAGCATACTGTTTGTCTTACTCTGGATTCGGGGACAGTGGCAACGTCCGCCTGGGGTGATACGCTATTCAGATACCCGCTTGTTGAGTGGGTTGCCGTCTAGTTATCGGATTCAATTGCGCCAAGTACCAAATGTGTTGCGTTATCTGGCGTGGATACTGCTGGTGATTGCGTTGGCGAGACCTCAATCAGGACGCGCGCGTGAGATTATTCGTGGCGAAGGCATCAACATCGTTTTTGCATTGGATATTTCCGGCAGTATGGCATTGAACGATTTCCAACCGAATCGTCTTGAATCCGCAAAGTTGGTGATGAAAAATTTCATCGAATTGCGTGTATCGGATCGCATTGGCTTGGTTGTCTTTGCTAATGATGCGTTTCATCAAGCCCCGCCGACGCTTGATTACACGATATTGAAACAACTGATTGATGATATTCAGCTTGCACCCGATTTGGGCATTCAAGATGGCTCGGCGATTGGATTAGGGATAGCATCAGCGACGAATATGCTCCGTAATAGCCAAACAGCGGGTAATGTGATTGTGTTGTTGACAGATGGAGATAACAATACAGGTACGGTTGACCCGTTGACTTCGGCATCGGCGGCATCCACATTTAATATCAAGATATATACAATTGGCATTGGGCAAAGTGGGCAGATTACGGTGATGGGGGGTGATGGTAATCCTCAGACTATATTGAGTAATTTAGATGAGCCTCTGCTAAATGGCATCGCACAAACAAGTAGTGGAGCCTACTATAATGCCTTGAATGTTGAAGAATTGGTGACGATTTTTGACCAGATTAACCGTTTAGAACGCACGCCGATTCAGCGGCAAGTAACGGTTCGATGGCAAGAGCAAGCGGGGGTATGGTTGATTGGTGGGTTGATCTTGTTGTTAGTAGAACGCATTTTACGTCAAACAATTTTCCAGACGATACCCTAATGGATTTTTTTAACGCACCTGCCCTTCTGCTTTTGATTATCGTGCCGATTGCGCTGTTGTTTTTGCTATGGCGTGGGATTGCAAGGTCTCGTGCAATACAGCGGATTGGTAATCCTGAACTGATTGCGAGTTTGATACAGCAAGTGAGTCCAGCACGGAGACGACTGAACGCAACTTTGTGGCTCATCACCCTAATCTTTTTGATATTTTCGCTTGCCAGACCGATATGGGGCGTAGAAGCGGAAGTCATCGAGACAGATGGGGTAGCCGTCATGCTTGTCCTTGATATTAGCAGAAGTATGGACGCGCAGGACATTTCGCCGAGTCGAATCGGGCGCGCCAAGCTGGATATGGGACAACTGATTCAAGGCTTGGAGGGACAAGATGTAGGGATAACGCTATTTGCAGGCGAGTCTTTCGTTTACATGCCCTTCACGTATGACACATTATCGGCACTGACTTTCTTGGATGCTGTCAGTACACGCTCCACTTCTAATCAAGGGACAGCATTGTATGCTGGCTTGCAAGATGCGGTGAATGCCTTTGAAAATCGCAATCTATCCACACAGAAAGTTGTCGTTCTCGCCAGTGATGGAGAGAATCATCAACTCACGTTGAGCGATACGATTAATCAGGCAATTGAAAATAACGTCATTGTTCATACACTCGGCTATGGTACAGAAGAAGGTGGGCAAATCCCACTATATGATGAAAATGGTGCGTTGACTGGATTTCAAACGGATTCCGCAGAAGCAATTGTGACCTCAGGCTTAGATGAAACAGAGTTACGTGCGATTGCATCAGACACAGGGGGTATCTATCAGCAAGTAACGGCTGAAGATGATGTGATTACGCCACTATTGGAGTCAATTGGCAATTTGGAAACATCTCGCTTGGGCGAACAAGTGGTGACGCGGAGTGTGGAGCGATTTGGCTTGTTTGTGTTATTTGCTTTGCTTGCCCTCTCACTAGAAATGCTATTGCCAGAGAATCGGCAGGGGGATTGATGCGCTACCGGTTTACAGGTTTATTTGTTGTCTGTCTGATTCTGACAGCTTGTGGTGTGGACAGTGCCGAGCGCAATAATGCAGGCAATTGGCATCATCAACAGGGGGATTATACTCAGGCGATTGATGCATATCTTGCGGGACAAGTGGTCGATCCTGATAATTTGGTGCTGTATCTGAATGCGGGACAGACCTTTGCTATTTCTGGTGATGTAGATAATGCGCTTGCGGCTTATGAATTGGTAATTGAGCAAAGTGAAGAGCGCGCATCGCCCCTAATCGCCGCGGAAGCCTATTACAATATGGGCAATATGTATGTGGATTTGGGACTGTATCAAGATGCGATATATGCATATCGAGAGTCACTCATTCAAAATCCTGACAATGCAGATACCCGTTACAATTTAGAATTGGCGATGAGTTTTATCGACACACCAACCCCAGAACCGGAAGAGATGCAAACCGAACCCGATGAAGGGCCAGCTGATTCATCTGCAACGCCAACCAATCAACCACTCGATAATGAAGCTCCGACTCCCACGCCGACACCCCAACCGGAAGCTCCACCGAATGAGACAATTGAACCAAATACAGGAATTACTGGTACACAAACGGGACCAACACCGAGTACACCTGCACCCCTTCCTGAATCGACTCTAAGCGTGAACGAAGCTATTCAACTCCTCGAACCCATATCAGAAGATGCGAAGACCTTGGGTGAATACCGCAATACAGCAGTTCCCTTTGGCACATCGGAATCAGGCAAGGATTGGTAGCGTTTATGTGGCGGGGTTGTTTCCTTCTATTGTCGATTCTAGGCAGTGTTTTCGTCACAAGTGGGCAAAGTGAAGTGGGATTTATTGAGGCGCGGGTAGATAATCTCTCGCCTTATGTGGGAGAAGCGATTACGTATACCTTTGTTTTCTATGATGCCGGTGACCCATCAGAAAAACGTTTTGAACCACCGAATTTAACTGGATTTGGGCAAATCGCTCAACCCGAAGTCACTGGCGTGGAACAAGTCGATGGACAGCAATATACCACCTTTACTCAAGAGACAATATTATTTCCAGCACAAGTGGGGACAATCACCATCCCGTCTGCACGAGTGATACTACCTGAGTCGCCTTTTCAGCCAGAGATGATCTTAGAAACCGAGCCGATTGTTATTGAGGTGTTATCGTTACCAGCCAATGCACCGGATAGTTTCAAAGGTGCTGTCGGGACATTTGAGATGGATGTCTTACTAAATTCGGCGACTGTTCGCGTTGGTGAACTGCAGATTTTGACCGTCTCGATAAGTGGGTTGGGGAATTTAGAACAAATTCCCTCGCCGACAATTGCATTTCCAGAGGCGTGGAATGCGCGCTTGAATACCCCAACTTACTCCGAGACGAATGCCCTTCTGCGGTCTAAGCAATTTGACTGGGTGTTTGTGCCAAATAGTGAAGACATTGTTGATATTCCAACAATCAATTTCAGCTACTTCAATCCTGAGAATACGACGTACCAAACCATCACATCATCGCCGATTACACTGACTATTGAAGCAAATAGGACAGAGACAATAACATCTGACACATCCAATATTCGGACAGATATTATCACACTTAAACATGTCAGCGGACAACCCACTACAATTGAACTGCCGGCTGAATTCTGGTTAGTGATGGCGCTTCCCTTATTACCCATTTTCTTGGTTTTGTTACTCACTCGTGAAAAGCCCCGATATGTTCAAGCGACATCAACTCCTGTCAATAAAACAAGTCGAATTCGCCGACCTCAACAGAAAGCCTTGCGACAAGCACAGGATCATCTGGATGAAGCTAGGAATGTCTCACCCACCGAAGCGTATGCGCTTTGCCGACAAGCCATATTCGATTACTTTGCAAGACGTTTGCGACAATCAGATGTCACTCAAGCTGAAATCCAAGCTACGATTCAGAAATATCCTAAGACGATACAACTGCGCGTTTTCGCTTGTTTGAAGCAAGCTGAATCGGGGCAATATGCACCTGTTACCATCAATGATGCTAAGCAACTGATTCGACGTACTCAACAGACTCTGGCTCAATTGGATGGGGTGTGGTCATGAGGACATTGCTAGTGATCGTGATTCTATGCGTTGGTTTATGGGGTCGTGTCTATGGGCAAAATGACCGTCTGGAACAAGCAAGTAACGCCTATCAAGTCGGAGAGTTTTCGACTGCAATTCAGATTTACGAAGAACTTCTCTCAGGCGGTTTCCAGAATGGGGAGTTATTTTATAACTTGGGGAATGCTTATTATGCCCAAGATAACATTGGAAAGGCACTACTCAATTATCGTCGCGCACAGCAATTTCTGCCGCGTGACCTTGACATCAGCATTCAAATCGCTCGAATCCGCGCGCAACGGCTGGATGCTCAACCTGACGAAACGGATATTTTCAATAGCTTGATTGGTGCAACTGAGACCCTTGTGACGTTGAATGAATTGGGCTGGTTGGTGATCGGTATCTGGTGGGTATGGGGACTGCTACTCATTCTCTATCGCCTTGTCAAGCGATGGCGATTTGTAATGCGCTATGTTTTGGGTATGGCAACCTTGCTGTTGCTCTCAGGATTTTTGCTCTGTGGTAGTCGTTTAGCTGGTGAGATATTGCGTCCATCTGCAGTCTTAGTTGTTGAGGAGGTCGATATCCGCTCCGGACCCGGCGAGGGCTATTTTGTGCCATCCCAAATCTTTGAAGCCGTTGAGATGCGGGTTGTTGAAGTGCGTGAGGGGTGGGTTCGCT
>JANQRM010000372.1 GCA_028284565.1 Anaerolineae bacterium
ACGATGGCAACTTCACGATACTGGTCCCCTTTACCGTGCCGCACGCGAATCACCCCTGCATCCCAGTCGACATCCACCCACTTGAGCGCAATCACCTCCGCCCGCCGCATCCCGGTGTAGAACAACACCGACAACAGCGCACGATTGCGAACAGCTAGTGGTTCCTCGCTGTCCCATACCTCCAGGATTTTCCAGACCTGTTGGGGGCGCAACGCCCGTCGAACCCGTTCCTCGCCCTCCGCCCCGTCCGTTGGGGCTTTGAGCAGGCGTAGCCCCTCATAGCGCACTTTGAACTCAGGATGGCCCAGGTCAAGCGTCAGCACCTGTGCCAACTTACGAAGCGCGGACAGGTGGCGCTTACGGGTGGCGAGTGTCACTGGCTGATCGACCAGAAAGGCGTAGACCACCTGGGGACGCAGGTCGAGTGGGTGGACTGCGTACAAACCACACCAATTCGTCCAGTTGGTATAGGTTTGGCTGTAAACGCGGGCACTGCTCGCTGAGATAGTCAGCAGGGTGGTGTCGATAACGGCATCGACATCCAGATCAGGTGCGGTGGACAGGGTGATGGTTTGGTCAGGCATGGTGATCCTCAAATCATTTTCTTGACCTTTCATTACATTTTATCGACCCTACATAACTACAGCAAATACTACTTTGCTGTAGCTATAGAGTCAGATAAATTGCTTAGCCCCAAGTTTTTGATGGTCTGGTGTTTACCCAAGTAAGTCAATTTGCAGTGCGTTTTCCATACTGCCAGATAGCAGCTGGCATGAATATGGCGATGATACCAATAATCCAAACGCTTGCTGTAATTACCTCAGTAGCTACAATTTGACCCGACATGAGCCCTCGCACGGCGTTTGCAATCACACTAATGGGCTGGTTTTCAGCGAATATACGGAGCCAATCAGGCATTGTTTGAGTTGGTACAAAGATTGAACTCGCAAACACAAGGGGAAAAATCCAGATAAAACCAGCCACCTGTGCAGCCTCAGGATCACGAACAAATATGGCGATGAGTGCCGATATCCATGTGAAGGCATACCCAAATGCCGTAGCGAGCAGGATTCCAAGAATTCCTGCTGGTATACCATTTTGGAAGCGGAAACCAATCAAATAGCCGATAACAACCATAATGACAATTGTGATAAGTCCACGTATGGCGTCGGAGAGAGTCCGACCTGCCAAAACTGCGCCGCGCGACATAGGTAATGAGCGGAATCGATCAATCATGCCCTTCGATAAATCATTTACAAGCCCGACTGTTGTGTTTGTGGCAGAAAATACAATCGTCTGAATTAACACCCCTGGTAACAGATAATTGATATAGCTTCCACTTTCGGTTGATGAAGTGATTGCACCACCGAATACGAAAGTGAACAACAATAAGAACATGGCTGGTTGGATGGTCGAGAAAACAAGTAACTCAGGCTGACGAATTAAATAAGTTAAGTTGCGACGGGTCATCACAATCGTATCGCTAATTTGCCACCTCAATGACTCAATCAAGCTATTTTGACTTGTAGTGTTTACTCTCGTTGATGCGATATGTACCATGGTAGCAATTACTCCTTGAAATTGTGATTTATTAGGTTGATGCGTTTTTACACTGACTGAACGGCATTCTGTTCGCAAGAAATCTAAGTATCATGCTTTGTCAAGGTGAGGAAGACGTCATCAAGTGATGGTCGACGCAAGGATATATCATCCACAGTGATATTCAGCGCATCCAGTTTACGCACAATGTCAACAAGACTTCGGGCACCGTCACCCACAGGAATGGTAATCGTTCCTGTCGTCGTATCGATTTGTATCTCATCTGTAGCGATAATTTGCAATGTATTTGAAACTTGTCTTACCTTGGTAATATCTGTAACTCGAAGGTCGACAAAATCACTCGACAGTTGTGCCTTCAACTCATCCGATGTACCTTGAGCGATTGCTTGACCACGATCAATAACGACAATACGATTTGCTAAAGCATCTGCCTCTTCAAGATATTGAGTGGTTAACAAGAGAGTGGTGCCATCAGCAACTAGCTCATGTATGACGTTCCAAAGATCGTTGCGTGTGCGTGGGTCAAGCCCTGTTGTTGGTTCATCGAGAAACAAAACGGGCGGGCGGGCAACTATACTTGCCGCCAGATCAAGGCGGCGCCGCATCCCTCCTGAGTATGTTTTGACTGGACGTTTGGCAGCCTCTGTCAAATTAAATCGCTCAAGCAAATCATGTGCACGGGAATACGCCTCTCTGCGTGACATGTGATAGAGACGTGAAATCATTTGTAAATTCTCAAAACCAGTGAGTTCTTGATCGACAGCAGGGTATTGCCCAGCCAAACCAATCAATTCTCGTACTCGCGAGGGTTCTTTGAGTACATCCACACCTGCTACAAAAAGTGAGCCACTATCTGGACGCAGTAATGTTGTTAATGCTCTCACAAGAGTTGTTTTACCGGCCCCGTTCGGTCCCAAAAGACCTAAGATTTGACCTTGTGGGACAATCAGGTTCATTCCATTGAGCGCTGTTACCGTTCTGAATGATTTGTAAACATTCTCTGCGACTATCATCGCGTCTTGCATAATTTCCCTCTTAAATATAGATAGCGAATAAGGGTTTATACAGCCCACGCCGCTGTCAGGGTGTTCGTTTCATCCGGTGGTGTTTTGACAATCGAGCCGTTAAAGGGGATAGACACGAACAAATAGGCATCTAGATGATACTTAATTCTGTCACCGTCAAGCTGTCTACCTTCCAACAGGCTGCTCTACTAACACACTCGCCTCGACATTAGGTGGAAAATGGAGGACAACACGCGACCTGAAAGTGACTTGTTCTAAGGCTCACACCCATTAGAGTTGTATCAAACATCATTATGATGGATTTCAACGTGACCTACCAAAGTACCAAATGGCTTCTACGACGGTGAAATTTCAAACCCTTCAGGGACAATCCTTAATAGATCATCCCTGAAAGAATATTGCTTCTTACTGGTCTAACTCCAATCGAACCAGTGAAGGTGGTAGAAAGTCTTCTTGTGTTGTTTGTGGGAACATAGCCAGAAATTCTGGTGGAAGAAGCTGGGTGAATAAACCACCATCCTGTACCACATATAAAAAGACCTTACCTGTTTCGTCTGTGAACAGAGTGGCATCTGTTGCCCCAACAATGCCGTTATCTGCATTACCGATAATTTCTTTGGTTCCATCAGCAGACACTTTAACGACTATATTGAATGGGTGGGTCGTGATATAGGCAGTACCATTATCATCAATTCTAAACCCATCGCCTGTCACACCTGTTGCTGTAACTTCGATATCGCTGGCTGTACCATCATCATTAATTGCGATACGGAAAAAATCACCCGAGCTACTGTTGACGGTATATAGGGCACCATCAAATACCTGGATACCATTGAGTCCTGGAATGCTTTGGGCACCTTGTGGTGTAAATGCTTCGTCCTCTAGCCATATCTGCGCCTCGTTACTATCAGGCGTGACAATCCAGATGATGCCTAATGCTGAGTCTGCTACATATAGATTGCCACTTTCATCAAAAGTAATGCCATTTGGAGCACTGTTCTGGGAGAACATCAAGAGATCTTCTTGATTACCCTCACTGTCAAAACGCGCTAAGCCAACACGAAAGTTTTCAGGGTCGGTAAAGAAGTTGCCAAATTGAACGGTTGCATATAAAGTGCCATCTGGATGAAACGCTACAGTTCCAGCCGATACTTCGGTAAATACCGAAGCTTCTCCAGTGGGTTCAACCTGCCAAATTGCACCATAGTCTTCCATGGGCATTTGAGTGGAGATAAACAATATGCCCTCACTGTCTATCGCAAGCCCGACAAGAAAGGTGCCTTCGTCCCATGTGGTAAGGGTTTCACTGTTTACCAGATTAACAGGAGCATCATCTGGCCATACAAGTGTTTGAGCGTCTACCTGTGTCAATACAGGCACCATTAAAACGACTACGAGTAAGATATTAAAGAGGTACTTCATGTGTGATTCTCCTTGGAATCTACAGTTAGATTAGAATGTATGACAGGCGGTGGTTGATAAATTGGCAATAGATATGCCTACCAACGCTATGCCTGATAGCTACCAAAAGTTAAGTTACGGAAAGTAGACCCAGACAGGTTTAAGCCAGGCTTAAAAGCTGTCGGCTCAGATTCCATGTACGGGACGGCACATCGCCGGCTATCAAAGCTTTGGGCCAGGCTACCTGCTTTGCCTTTGAGTTGTAGTAGTTGCCACTCATGCCCTTTGCCTCTTCCGATGTCGCCAGAAATATGGTGGACACCGAAGCCCCCTCGGGTTTTCGATCCAATAGACTGAATAATGGCCAGAAAGGTTTCATAAACCACGGGGCGGCACTGGCATCCATACTCTTGGTCATGGGTGTGGTGGCTCCCCCCGGATACGTGACATTGAGGAATACATTAGTGTCCTTCAGCGTGTGAGCAAAGTGATAGCTAGTGGCCATCATGATATGTTTTGCGTGGCTATAGGTACGCAACGGTTGGAAAGACTTTTCTGCTTGCAGGTTATCGAAGTCAACCTTCCCACCGCCTGGCATCCCGCCTGTGAGATTAATCACCCGTGCTGATGAACCTGCCCGCAACATTGGTAAGAGTTCATGGGTGAGCAAAAGAGGTGCCAGATGATTGACAGCGAATGCCATCTCAAAACCTTCTTTCGTTACCTTGCGCTCAAGCGGTAAATAACCAACATTGTTCACCAATACATCCAGTTGAGGATAGCGGTCAGTAAATTCCTTACCCAATCGCCGAACCTCTCCCATCAGTGACATATCAGCTAATAACAGATCGACCTTATCGCTGCCACTACGCGCTTTAATCTCTGCTACACCTTGCAGCCCACGGCGTTCGTCTCGTCCTGTTACAATCACATGGGCACCTGTTCTGGCGATACCGACGGCACTTGCCTGACCAATCCCACTGGTTGCCCCTGTAATCAGGACGACCTTATCTTGCATTGTTGATGTCATTTGACCCTCATTTCATTTAGAGTACTCTATATAATATGGATAAATGAACTAGCTAATTCTTGAGCACTACTTTGCCCTGTGTTTGGCGTTGCGCAATATCTTGATGTGCTTGAGCAACCTCTAATAATGGATATACCTGTGTTTTGACTTCCAAATTACCTTTTGCTATCCATTGCAAGAGTTGAGGCACAGTCTCGACGATGTAATCAGGAGCAGCATTCATTCCATAGGCTCGAAGAGTAATCTGCTTCATGATGATATCCATCGTTGTCAGATGCGTCGGCTGACCGCTTGCAATGCCGAAAATGACCATGTACCCTCCAAAACCAATGACATCTAATGTTTTGCGTCCAACATCCCCGCCGATCATCTCGTACCCAATAAAGACACCGTTACCATTGGTTGCATCCATTACCGCTCGATCCCAATCATCGTTACGATAATTGATTGCGATATCTGCCCCCAACGCCCTCGCCGTGTTGAGCTTTTCGTCGGATCCAGCCAACCCGATGACCCGTGCCCCGACCTGCTTTGCCATTTGCACGGCAAGTGAGCCTACCCCACCTGCTGCGGACGGAATGAGCACTGTCTGCCCCTCTTGAATGTCTACGATATGGTGAATAAGACCATAAGCGGTAAGCCCCTGCACCAATGCCCCCGATGCCTTCTCTAAATCGACACCATCAGGGATGGGAATAACTTGATCTGCTGGGAGAGCGATGTACTCAGCATAACCCCCGTGCGTCATTGACATCGCGACAACCGACGTGCCAATTGAAAGATGCTTGACGGCACTTCCACAGGCAAGGATTTTACCAACAACTTCTGAACCGAGCGTCGCTGGAAAGTGTGTTTCGCCCGGATAGTTACCCGAACGCTGCATGATGTCAGCGTAATTGACACCCGCAAACTGAACCTCTACTAGAACCTCATGATCATTGATGGTGGGTTTTTCAATCTCCACGACTTCAAGAACGTCTGGCCCGCCAAATGCTTTGTATTGAACAGCTTTCACTATATACCTCCTAAATTATATAGAGTACTCACTGTAATAAATCGAAAAAATTACTTTGGTTGCTCTTTCTCTACAAGAGAGACCAACATACGCGCAACTGAACGCAGAGGCTCACCACTTTGCTGTACACGACTAAGCACAAGTCCACCCTGGATACCTGCTGTGATGACTGTTGCTAAATCATGTGACAAGTCTGGAGGATAATCTGCTGCAACAAGAGCCTCGTAGAAGATGGTTTGCCACCGACGGTACGCCCCCTCACACGACATACGAAGCTGCTCACCAACATTAGGGCTTTCCATTGACACGCCTACGATTGAACCGTGGTCTGTGGGCGATGGTGATTCCGCAAGTTTCGCAAGGGTCATGATGAAGTTGTTCAAACCATCTGTGAAAGAATCACCGCTGCTCAAAGCATCTTGGATTCGCTTCGCAACAACGCGTTGGCTACGTTCGACAGCTTCAGACGCAATGGACTCCTTGCCAGATGGGAAGTAATGATAAACTGATCCCATCGGAGCTTCGCTTTCTTTTACAATCTGCTTAAGCCCGGTAGCATGGTAACCTTGTACTTCCAATAAGCGAACAGCTGTTTCCACGATACGTTCGCGGGGTGATTTTTCTTCTGACATATCTACATCCAGAACTAAATGATATAAATTATTATACCGAGTACTCTAGTTAAGTCAAGAGCGGTTTACCTAATCAGTGGATGAAAGTTATGGAAAATGAATAGCTTGAGCTATTTTTGCCCGTACTCCGTCTTTTCCCCTATTGGGCACGATGCGCGGGCAGTCAGCGGATGGTGCCTTCCCTTTTTTCTTCGACTCCTGGCCGTCAGGCAAAAAAATCGCCACCCATGAAATCGTGGTCGGTCTGACGGGGGCGGGCAAGACTTTCAGCCTGAACTGCTTTCTCAGTCGTCAATATCTGGAGGAAGGCGTGGCCTTTGACCTGCTGGAACCGATGGGACACGGGCATATCGTATCCGATGCGCTGGGTGCGCCCCTGTTCGTGCCCTCACCCAACAGCACCAATCTGAACCCGCTCGACATCATGTTTCCCGATCCGACCGAGCAGATCACGCACGTCATCCGCATCATTGAAACCATGTTGGGTCGGCAGTTCAGCGGCACCCAGCAGGGTAATCACCAGAAGGCCCTCATCGGGCAGGCACTGGTGCGGCTTTATGGCATTGATCAGGGGGTGGATTTATTCTCAATCGCACCACAGCAAACGCCAATTATCGAGCAGCTGTGTGAGATGCTCTTACAAATTCAAGCCAAACCGCATATCCAGCAGATCGCCCGCGACATCGCTGATGAGATCGCCGGACTGTGTACCGGGGCCGGACCGTACGCCAAATTTGTGAATGCGCCCACCAACCTTGGCCTGAGTTTTCGCG
>JANQRM010000456.1 GCA_028284565.1 Anaerolineae bacterium
GCGATTTCATCATGCGTCCCATTACATTCCGCGATAGTGGACGCGGTAGCACTTTTGTCATCACAAAGGTCATCAAGCTGTTGCGCCAGCCCGGAACAAACGCCGTTTTCTTGCCGAGTCGATCTAGTGTCTGTGCCACCACATCATGCGCGCTCATGGCAGGCACACCCGGCATTCCGTCTTGATGTCCCATCACTTGTGTGAGCATGTCCGTCTGCGTCGGTCCGGGAGATACAGTGAGGACATCCACGCCGTGTGCTTTTAATTCGTATGCAATGCCTTCAGCAAAGGTCAACAATTGCGACTTACTCGCGGCATAATTTGCCATATAGGGTGATGGTGCATAGCCTGCACTCGACCCGACGAAGATGACTCCGCCACGCCCACGTTCCTGCATCCCTTGTCCAAATTCATGCGTCAATATCAGGGGCGCACGAGTATTCAAATCAAGCGTCTTGAGTTCACGCTCTAAATCATTGCCCAAGAATTCGCCCTGCACAACCATGCCCGCATTGTTCACCAGCAAGCCAATGTCGATGCCTTGCGTGGCTTTGCGGATGTCGTCGATAAAGTCGGGTGCGGTCAAATCGGCAACGACCACTTTCGTCTGGATGTTGTATCGGGTGTTCAATTGCTCAGCGAGTGCATTGAGTTCCGCTTCACGCCGAGCCACCAGCACAAGATTCATCCCGCGTTCTGCCAATTGAATGGCGAATTCTGCGCCGATGCCCGATGATGCGCCCGTAATCAACGCCCATTGTCCGTACTTATCTTGAAATGCCTGTCGAGGGGTCATACATTTTCCTCTATGTAGTTTGTGTATCGTGTGTGGTTGATACAGATGAAATGCAACCAATCTTGTTACAATTCGTTACAAATAGAAAGGGCTACGCTTTATCTGCCCGAATAGCCTCTTGGAAATCAGCAATCGTATATTTTGTGAGGACACTTTGCAGTGCTGATTCCACATCGTAGAACACATTCTTAAGGAGTCCCTGCATCTGTGAGCCAATCATGCACCACTCAGCAGGTTTGTTGGGATGAAGGGCGAAGATTTCTTCCTTGCCCAACGCCTGATGCACATCCCACAAGCTAATCTCATGGGCGGGACGGGCGAGTTCTGCGCCACCTCTTGAGCCTGCGATGATATTGACCAAGCCCGCTTCTTTCAACTGCCCCAAGATGCGCCGAATCACCACCGGATTCGTGTTCACGCTCTCCGCAAGCCGTTGGGAATTAATGGGTTGGTCGGGAACCAGTTGCTTCAAAACCGATAAGGCGGTCAAGATATGGCTGGCAACCGTCAGGCGACTGTTTGTCATCTCGTCCTCAGTATCTGTAACTAAGATAGTTGCATTTAATTCGCTTGTCAAGGAGATAGATGAGTTCTAACATATTTCTGATAATCAGATTCTTCCATCTGAGTCCTTCGTTTTCTCTGAGTTAATGTCCTTATTTTTTCGGTATCCAACTTCTTCTGCCAAGCAAACGGCTTACTCCTGAAGTCGTGATGAGATTTCCTGCAGGCGGATCACTTGTTGAATAAAAAGAGGCAAAGTAACAATGCTCTCAATATATTGGAAGACATACATCAAAGCAGAGAAAACCAACCCAAAGTTGATAATACCGCCCTCAATCACAGCAATAGGAGAATAGATAAGCAGGACAATAATGCCTAACCAAATGACAGCATAATTGACCGTCTCTAGGTCTGAAAGGTGGATGTTCCATTTCATTACCGCGCTGAAATGTTTTGCGATCAATCCGTGTTGTTGTGTAGATAACACCTCAACTTGTTTTTCGAGTTCGTCATTATACGCTTTGTTGAAACGAAAATTCCATCTGCCACTCAACATATAGATGGCGATCATCAATCCCAAGAGAGCCATACAAGCAAAAAAGACAGAGGTGTTGAGCGATAGAATAATCAAAAGCACCCCAACAACACCGATCAAACTTTCCACAATCATAGGGAATGAGTTTTCGAGAAATTCAACAAACTCAGTCAGGAGATTAGAGCGGGCAACGATGGCTGAGAGCGGTGTATTTTTTTGTTGTTCGCGTTCAACCATCTCACTGGAAATCGTCGTGTATATTCCAGCATAAGCGCGAGTATCATAGAATCGTCGACCACTCCCAATCAGCAATGCCAATCCACCTAATATGCCCAAAGAAATTAGTTCGGTTGTGCTTTGTTGAAGTAGTCCATTGATGCTATTGCCAATAAATAAGGGAAATAGCAAACCAAGAATGGACTCAAGCAAGACCAAGGTCATTGTAAAGGTGATACGCCCACGAAAACGGGACAGCAAACCTCTTAGACTGATGGTTGGATGGCTTTTTACTGTCGAGACTTGCATCTTAATTACCAAAACCTTTCATCAATGTTTCATAGACGAGCGATGGGGCTTGATTAGGAGCAATATCTCCGTCCTGTATGGACACCCAAGCGGTGTAAATGAGATTGTCAAAGACCGCAACGATCCATGCGGTGGGAATATCTAGCCGAAATTTCCCTTCCTGTTTCATGAATTCAATTAATTGTCCTAGCTCTTTATCTTGTCGTTCATAGACTTGTTTCACCTCAGCATCAGTCCATACATCAAATTCGTCTGTCGACAAAAAATGGAAACGCTCACCAATCGGAATCAAGACTTCGATAATGGCATAAAGCAAGTCGTGAGATGGCATAGCTTGTTGGAGGAGGGGGCGAACAGCCTCATCAATCTCTTGTAAAGAAAAGAGGGCGAGTGCCTTAATCAGATCATCACGCTTGGCAAAGTAGCGATACAAAGTGGCTCGTCCAATCCCGATTTTCTCCGCTAGTTCTGCAAACGTTGCACCGGGATTCTTAGCTAAGACAGCGGCGGCACCTTTAAGGATTTCATCTTTGGTCGACATCATAATACTCGAGTTTGTGATAAATTTGTCTCTAATGAGACATTATTGTCTCAAAGCTGTCATTTCTTGTCAACCACATTCTGTAAAAAGTATGTAAGAAAACCGATTAGACCGTGTTCTCTCCATTCAAAGCGGTAGAAACTAAGACATCGAATGAGGCAGAGCCAGAGTAGTTGACGTACATCATTTTTCTTGTATACACTCTAATTACTAATATTACATTGCTACCAAATTGTTGGATGGCTTCTTATGGCAGAGGCATTTGATACTTTTACTATTCTTATAGAATATTTTATCAACTTACCACATTCATTAGGAGAGTTATTGAATGAGCAATTTGAAGGATTCGAAGTAATCACTGGAATAGCAGTTGTTATTATCATTGGATTTTTCTTGTTAGCAGGAGCTGTGAATTTCAAGGATAGACATGGAAATCCTGATCCTCAGCAAGGATTTAAGAACATAGTAATTGTGATTGTTGGCTTACCATTGATCTTCTTATGTGCAGGCTTTTGGGGATATGCAGATCTAGACGAAACTGCCAAGTATTTTTGGTACACACCGCTCTATTTGGGTGTACTTGCTTCAGCAATATTTCTAGTGTTAGGTAGTTTGACGCTTGGATGGTGGGGAGGGACTCGTTTGCCTGTTACCATCATCATTGCCGTTATTGCATTCATAACGTCTAGATTTATAGTTGAATCAAATCTGGTTGTGTTAGTATTGCTCATTGTAGTCCTTATTTCGAGTTTATCTGTTGTCTATCTATTTGCCAAGTTAAACAATAGGACTGCACCTAGAATCGTGCTTGCAATCTATGGTGTTAGTCTTTTTGTTGCAACTATATTTGGTTCAATTCACAGACCTGAAGTTATTCAATATTTTGCTACTAACGCTACTGAAGACACTCTTTATAGTTTGGCGGATAAAAGCTTGGTCTTTTTTGTTCAAGCACTTGAGTTTTTATTTCCCCTTTTATGGACTTTTGGATTCATATTCGGTTCAATAGAGTTTCTCCGTAAAAACTTGAAACTCAATACTCCAGAGACTCAACAGCCGGGAACCTGATTTAGTGTAGTAGTTGACCTATTTTCTCCCAGTATCTAGCTTCTTCTGCGTTTCCCGTACTGCAATCGCTGGCAAGGACTCACGGTTCGCATCCAAATAGTGATGAATCTCCGCATGATGTTGGCGCGTCCCTTCACGCAATAACCAAGAGATGGCTTTGGTGATGAGCTTGTCCGTCTCATGCTTCAGTGTCTCGACCAAGTCCAATGCCAACTGCAACACCTGTACCTGATCCGAGCGAATCGGCTTCACCAACAACACCAGACTCGCCCGCCGTTTATTGATATTGTCATCCACCGACAAGCGACGCAAAAAGCTATTCCACGACTCCCAATCCGAGAGCAAATCCTCCACCGTGAAGGTCGATTGACAGGTGCTATCCACTTCCTTCCAACCAACGAGTTGTCCCAGCCAGATGTCCAATTGCTCAAGCGGGAGTTGTCGCCGGAATGTTGGGAATTCAGCCATCAACATCCCTGCGATTTGTCGCTCATCAATCGAATCGCTGTGATACAACTGATCCAAGGTTGCCAACCAATCCTCATAGGTCAGCGTGGACTTGTGTTCAGCTTTCCATGCTTTGACCATTTCACGTAAGGTCGGCACACGCACTTGCCACCAGATATGCTCACTCCCCGACTCCGGGTCACGCGACGTTTCGTCTACGCCATCTGGTTTATGAGCCAGAATTTGTTGATGAAAATACTCGGCATGAATCATGGATTTCCTCATCATAAGTCACATTGATAGCTATCATCTGCAAGGTACAGTATACTCGCGCAAATTGAGGTCTGGAAAGTTCACACAACAGATGAAAACACATATCAATTGGGGCATTCTCTCCACCGCCAGAATCAACCGTCATCTAATTCCACAGATGCATAAGTCCGCACGCAGTCAGCTCTATGCGGTTGCCAGCCGTGACATCAACAAAGCGCAAGCCTATGCTGACGAATGGGAGATTCCCAACGCCTATGGCAGTTATGAAGATTTGCTCAACGACCCAAAGATTGATGCGGTGTACATCTCCCTGCCCAACACCCTCCATGCTGAGTGGACCATTGCCGCGGCCAACGCGGGCAAACACATTCTCTGTGAAAAACCCATCGTGCAGACGCTCGACGATTTTGACCGCATCGCCCAATCTGCACATGAGAACAAGGTTCACCTTGTCGAAGCCTTCGCCAATTTACACCATCCGCAACAACACCACATCTTGGCACTCCTTAATGAAGGGCGCATAGGCAACTTGCAACAGATTGTCGGCTGGTTCTATTTTTATCTCGCACCAGAACGCACGGACAACATTCGCTTGAGTAGCACATTGGGTGGGGGCAGTCTGTGGGATATTGGCGTGTACACGAACGCGCTCTCTATCTTCTTTTCAGGAGGCAACGCACCGCAAGCCGTTTGGGGGATGAAAGTCATGGGCGAGTCCGGTGTGGACATTAACTTCACGGGACAACTGTACTTTACCAATAATGTAACCGCACAGATAACTTGTGGCTTCCGAAATCCCATGCGAGAAAGGTTGATCTTGGTCGGTGATGAAGGCGCAATCGAAATCCTCGAACCACACAATGCTAGTGGGGAACACGAAACGCAGGTGCTAGTGAATGACATTCACGGCAATCAAGAGACTATCACCATCCCACCTAAGAATGTCTATCTGTCCGAAATCGAAGCGATGGAAGCCTGCATCCTCGACGATGCCGAACCCTTATTGCCTTTGTCCCTCAGCCGTGAATTCTTAAAGAGCATCTTAGCCCTACTCGAATCCGCAGAGACCAATGCACTCGTTCAGCTAACTTAGCAAGTTGTGATTTCAAGCTGGTGCGTCGATTTCAACACGTGAACCCAATTGATGAGACTGGATGACTGCGTCAATGACCTGCTGTACTTTGTAACCGTCCAGCATACTTGGCGAACAAGGTTTATCATCCAGAATACAGTCTATAAACAGTCGGGGTCCAACAGGTTCACTCGAAAGATACTTCTGTAGAAAATCCACTTCTACGGTTTCATTGAGGATGTTAGTACTGCCAGTTTGCTGTCCCTTGGTTGTCACTTGCAATGTTTGAGATAAATCGATCTGCGTCAATAGGCTACCCTTACGCCCATTCAACCGTAGCGAAATCTGATTGTCAGTGCCACCAAAGGTATGGGCGACCCCGCTAACGAGAAATTGAATGTGCGACCCATTCTCAAACTCAAGGATGAATTGGGCAGAGTCATTGGCAAGGTTTGGTGTATTATCACGTGGAACATGATAACCCAGTCTTCCAGTTACGGCAGTGACTTTACCCAACAGCCACATTGCTGTATGAATTAAGTGAGAGCCAAGATTTGCCAATATACCTTCCGACCTGCCAGCATCAAACCGCCAATTGTAATCTGCACTGAATGCTCTCGGACTGAGCCATTGGAACTGCCCATCATGGATGTCGCCCGTATAGCCATTGTCTAGTCGTTGTTTCATCTGCTGTAATTGGGGTATCCAATGCCATGTATACATCACCATATGCTTGACACCCATAGCATCTGCTCTGTTCCTCATTTCACGGACTCGTTCTGCATTTCGCCCAACAGCTTTTTCGCAGATGAAATGTAGCTTATGGTCGAGTGCCGCCATCACCATCTCGTAATGCGTATCATCGGGTGTTGCAATAACCACCGCATCAAGGTCTGCCTGTTGGATTAGCTTGCGGTAATCGGTATAGACATTCGGAATGTCATACTTTTTTGCCATTTCGTCGGCGCGTTCACGGTTACGCCCACAGATAGCAATCAGACTGGCACGCTCGTACTGTTGGAAGATTGGTAAATAAACAAGGTCTGACCACCAGCTTGTTCCTATAATACCGATATTGACTTGATCGTTCATTGTTTCTTACCCAATCGTATCGTTTCATCGGTCAATATTATATCAACAGAATCTTGATCACCAACGAATAACATTGCTTAATGCCACAGCAAAGAGTGACGACAAGGTTGTCAAAACCACTTGTGTGATTCATCCTGAACTCATAAAAGAAGCGTTTTCTCAGCTCTGATTAAGCCTCGATTTATGCCACACTCAGAAAACCTTATCCTCTCACAACAAACTTATCTGACACTATAAATCCACTTAAAAAACCTGCGTATCTTGGCTAGCGATTGACCAATTCTATCCGTAATAAATCAAGGAGTTGTAAGTACTATGAAACGCATTCTGAGTCTTTTAGTCGTCGTGATCGCACTCTTCTCGATTACGTTTGCCTTCGCGCAAGACGAAGCACCCACCATTGCTGAAATCGTGGTGGCGAGCACAGAAGCCGATTCACCTGAATTCACCACACTGTTAGCCGCTGTTGGCTTAGCTGACGATGCTGTCCTAACCGCTATTTCCGATCCAGAAGCAGAATTGACTGTCTTCGCACCCACCGATGCCGCTTTCGCCGCACTAGCCGAAGCACTCGGTGAAGACGCATTCAACGCCATCTTAGAAGACACCGCCACGTTGACTGACATCTTGCTCTTC
>JANQRM010000482.1 GCA_028284565.1 Anaerolineae bacterium
ATTTCAGGGTTTTGGCATAATAATCTGCGATAGTTTCTGGTTTACGGAAGCCGTGCCCCTCGCCCTCGTAGATGTGATATTCCAATGGAACGCCTTTGCGTCGCACGGCTGCAACAATCGCATCTGATTGGCTTTGTGGCACAACGGTATCCACTGACCCTTGAAAGACAATCAACGCATCTTGGATTTTATCGGCTGCGAAAATGGGTGAACGGTCACGCCAATTATCCGCCGCATCGGGTAATGCTCCTAGCAGCCAATCGCTATAGCGTGATTCAAATTTATGGGTATCCATCGCCAAAGTGAATTGATTGGCAATGCCGTACAAACAAACGCCTACCGCGTAAAAACCGGGTTTATCGACCAGTGATTGCAACACAGTATACCCCCCCGCACTCCCACCGAGAATCACGATTTTCTTTTCGTCAACCAGCCCTTGTTTGATGAGGTGCTCTGCGCCACTGGCACAATCTTCTACATCATAGATGCCCCAGCCGCCTGCGTGTTTGTTCATGTATGCTTTGCCGTAGCCTGTACTGCCACGATGATTGACTTGCAGCACGGCGAATCCCCGTGTGGCGTAGAATTGCGGTTGTGGCTCGTAAGTGGCATAACGTTGAGATGTGGGTCCTCCATGAACCAAAATCATCAAGGGTGGTGTACCGAGTCCTTCATAGTTAGGGTTCATCGGTGGATAATACAACCCGTGAACTGTTTCGCCATCGTGTCCTGTCCAGCTTATTGCTTCGACCTGTGATAATTGGACGCTCGTCAGATTTTCGCTGCTGCTGCGTTGATGAATCCGTTCACCACTTTCCGCAGCATAGCTAATCACCCGTGATGGCACTGTGGATGAAGCAGCAATCATGGCGATTTGTTCGTCTTTTGGTGAAACTGCCAGTTGTTCCATAAAGGTATAATCATCTAAATCATGCACAGGTATAGAAACATCGTGTGCTAAATCAAACGCATGCAGTGAGACAAACCCTTTATCATGCCGCAGGTAGTAGATTGCAGCACCGCCACCCGTCCAGCCATACACTCGCAACCCTTGAATCCACGCTGGGATGGCATGTTCATATTCGCCCTGTGTGATTTGCTTGTGCGTCTTCTCAACAAGGTCATAGAGATAAAGTTGCCACCAACCTGTTTGGTCGCTGGCGTAAGCGAGAAAGCGTCCATCGGGTGAAAATTCTGGCTGGAAAATTGCCGCTTCTGTATCGCCAGCTAAGGTTTCACCCTCAGTGACATACAGCACACCGGATTTATCTAGCTTGAGATTCAGTAGGCGCAACTCTGTACCATTCCAAGGCATTTGCGGGTGATTCCACGCGACATAAGCAATTTGACTGCCATTTGGGTGCCAAGCGGGTTGCATCACAAAATCATCCCCTGATGCGATTTTGCGCGGGAGTATTTTGCCTTCTGTATCAACAAGCAGCAGATTATCGTCGCCTTCATAGGTGTGGACGTAAAGGAGCCATTCACCATCAGTCGATACACACGGGGAAGCCGCACCGCCATAGTTTGGTGTGATCGGTTTCGCTTGTCCGCCGTAAAGTGATTGCTTGTAAATCCGTCCATCGCTGACGAAATAGGCGAATCCATGCGACACGGTGAAATCACCGCCGCCATAGCCCACACGTCCACTCACAGAGGTATCACCGTCGGTGATGTCGCGGGGGGCATCGGTGCCGGATTGCATCACCAATTTGCCTGTTTTGCCCTGCCGCAATGACCAGACGAGCGTTTCGCCATCGCTATCCCACTGCACATCATTGAGGCGCAGTCCTTCAGAAATCATCTGCGGGGAAAGCGGGCTGTTCCATGTTCCATAGAGTTTTTGTGTTGGCATACGGTGAATATCCTTCTACCTATTTAGATCGAAAGAGGCACTTTAGCAAGTGCCTCCAAGTTTATGTTTTCATTTACTGCTTTGCAACCGATTTTAAGTTGCCTTCAGTAGGTATTTGTCCAAACCAATCTGCTTTTCCAGATGTGTCACGTGCTGCCCAACCTAAATCTGACAATGCTACTATCAAGTCTCGACTACTCTGTTTTTCAACTGCAATTTCTTCAAGTATCGTGAAGACTGTAGATAGTTCTGACAACAAACGTTCATCACGTGTCTGACGAGCTTCAATCAGCTTAGTTCTGAGAGAAATGAGCAGTTGTTCAATAGTCATGATCTATTCTCAATATACCATTAGGTTGCATCGTTTTCGGGTCCTGCAACGGCGATGACCAAATGCTCTGGATTGAGATATTTGGCGGCAGCGTCTTGGAGTTGCTCTTTCGTCAGGCTGTGAATCATATCATGATATTGCAGCAGATAATCCAAGCCTAAACCATAGCGTTCCATGCGATGAATTTGTGTGGCAATACCGCCATTGCTTTCCAGTTGAAGCGGCAAACGCCCCGTATAGTAGGATTTGTTGTCGCTGAGGTCTTCATCGCTGACGGGTTCTTCGCCTAAGCGTTTTGCTTGTTCCAATGCCTGCTCAATCGCCAAGTCAACATTTTGCGGTGCCACACCTGCGCTAATGCTCCATGCTCCGGGTCCGGCTCCCCCTTCGACGCGACTATACGCATAATATGCCAACCCGCGTTTTTCGCGGATTTCGTAGCCGATGCGTCCCATCATGCCAAATTCACCGAGAACGCTATTGGCAATCACGGCAGGCACAAAGTCGTCATCATAGCGTGAAGGACCAATCGAACCCATCACAATATCAGATTGTGTTTTGCCCGGAATTGGCACAAAAGCGCGACGTGTTTCTGCTGGAGCTTCTATTTCTGGCAACGACAATTCTGCTGGTTGATCGGAGTTTGTCCAGTCTTCCAGCTTATCGCGCACAATTTGCACTGCATCATCGGCTTTGACTGCACCAACAACGGTGATAATCATGTTACGCGGACCTAAGTGTTTGGCGTGAAACGCCTTGAGATCATCCACTGTGATATTGGGTAGTGTTTCCATTGTGCCATAATCACTGTGATGATAGGGATGGCTATCAGGATAGAGATTTTCGCGGAACAAGCGTCCAGCACGGTAGCGCGTATCTTGCATGGCATATTGCAGGTAGGTCATACGCTCACCACGCAGACGCTCAACCTGTTCTTCCGGGAAAATGGGATTGCGTAAAACATCGTTCAGCACATCAATCACAACAGGCAAATCCTCTGCCAATGATTTCCCGCCAAAGGCAGTCACATGATTGCTGCTGCTGAGGTCTAAATCTGCACCGATGTCTTCCAGCGTAGCGTAGACTGTATCAAAATCACGCGCTGATGTCCCACGCATCAACGAGGAAATCGTCATCGAAGCTAATCCCGCTTTTGCTGGATCATCCTCGTAGATAGAACCTGTTCGTAGGGAACCCTGCACAACAACCGATTGCGCCGAATGATTTTCATAAACCAATACCGTGATGCCGTTTTCCAGTTCAACACGGGTGATATTTTGTCTACTGGGGAGTGCGTAGGTTTGTGCTGCCATGTTATGCTTCCTCCATGCCAGTTGGGATCAACCAACCGACTGTGCGATTGCGCGGAACGAGATATTTTTGTGCAACGGCTTTCACATCTTCAACCGTGACTGCATCTAGTTTTTCAAGGTAGGTATCGAACCAATCAAAATCACCGAGAATTGCCGATTGTGCCAGATAATATGCCTGATTGGTGACGCTTTCTGTGCCATAAGCGAATGAAGCACGCGCTTGTTTTTTCGCTTTATCGAGTTCTTTTTGGGTGATGCCTTCTTCACAGAGTCGAT
>JANQRM010000495.1 GCA_028284565.1 Anaerolineae bacterium
GGTCTTGCCTTTTTCCACGACTACCATCGTCCCATCTTCTAAATACCCCACGCCCTGTTGAGGGTCCGTTCCCTCTTGGATAATTTTCAGTTCAAACGATTCGCCGGGAATATAAACCGAGCGCACCGCATTTGCCAGCTGATTGATGTTCAGCACTTCGACATTTTGCGCCTCTGCGACTTGATTGAGATTATAGTCATTCGTGATAATTGCCGCTTGGCGTTGCAAGGCAAGCGCAACCAACTTCGCATCCACTTCTGGGATGTTCTCAATATCATCGTCGATGATTTTCACCGCAGAATCATCGCCACGTTGGAGTTCTTTCAGTTTATCCAATCCCCGCCGTCCCCGATTTCGACGTAACTGGTCGGGCGAGTCTGCCACGCGATGGAGTTCATTCAGCACAAAGCGAGGGATGATTAAGATTCCCCCCAAGAAGCCTGTCTCGGCGACATCCGTAATCCGTCCGTCAATCAGGACGCTCGTATCAACGATTAACTCTCTAGTGGACAAAGATGACAACTTGAGAGCGCGTCCACCGAAACGGTTGATAAAGGTGTCAATGATTTCTTTGGCACGTACCGTCAAAAGGGTGATGAAAAGATACCCACTCACTATCGAAACAATCACCGGAGCCACCTGTCCAAAGGGTTCATCCATTAGGGACAAGGGATAGGCAACCAAGAGAGCAAGCACTAAGCCTAAAAACGCGCCAACGATCGCCATCACCAGACGCTCAACAGGCATTTCATTAATTGCTTTTCGCAGTTGATTTAGGGGATAGATTGTAATCCACGGGGTCGCAGTTAAACCAAACAACGAACCCACTAAGAAAAAGATGAACGCCGAGTTATCTTGACTAAAGCCGATAAAATCTGCCACTTCGATGCCAATGCGGATACCGACAATTGCAAAAATAACCAAGCCCACCAAACGGGAGATAAAGAAAGGGGTCATGTGATGTGTCTCCAGTAACGATTCATAGCTTAGTTCACCATAAGCAGTGAGGATAGCGGGGAGCTATCAACCATGGCACGCTACAAATAATGAAACGAACGAAACAGGGTTTTACACCTGCGATGAGAATCCAAGCTGACATGCTGATAATTCGATAAAGGAGTCAGCCATCAACCTGTAAACTCACCTCTTATGATGTCTCTATTATACGCCCAAGTTTGTTGCGATTCAATAAACACAACCTGATATTTCGATGACGACTTATTGAGCGAAGCGTTTGGCATTTCGTGCGCGGGCTTTGGCGATTTCTTCATCGCGGTCTTTTGGTGGAGCTTTCGTTTCCAATGACTCCAACAATTTCCGCGTGACTTGCGTAATCTCATCAACAGCCAACAGAAAAGACGTTTCATTGACTTGAGACGGTTTAGTAAAACCACTGACCTTCCGCACATATTGCAAGGCGGCGGCACGCACTTCATCCTCGGTTGCAGGGGGTTCAAAGTTAAACAGCGTTTTGATATTTCTACACATGGTATTCTCCAATTATTGATTTCATCGTACCCGAAACAGCAACACCGACACATTATCTGGCGCGCCTTTATCGAGGATTTGTTGTATTAAGGAATCGGCACAGGCTTGTAAATCCGTCACTGGTACAATCTCATCTGCAAGTGACTCGACATCCAGAACGACCCACAATCCATCACTGCAAACCATATAAGTAGCGGTTGATTGGATTGGTAGCACCGTCATATCAACGTCTAAATATTCATTTTGCCCCAAAGCGCGATACAGCACACGCTTCATTGGAAGGCTTTCCTCAATCTCTCCTTCGATTCCACCAGTCCAACCATCTAACATCATATATCCCTGATCGAGAGCATGGTCGCGCGTGAATTGTTCGACATTTTCCGGTGTCGAGATTTGATAAACTCGTGTATCACCGACATGGGCAATTATCAGCGTATCCTGATGCACCACACACATAGAAATCGTTGTACCACCATCAGGAACCTTTTCATGTATTGCAATATTTGCTTTTTGAACCCTCTGACTCACTGCTTCTTGCGTTAGGGATGAGCCTTGCTGGATTGCATTATTGAACTCACCAACTACAGTTTGTTTTGCTGTTTCTGCCGCGCGGATGCCATCTTCCTCACCACCCATGCCATCCAAGACCATAAACAAACCGACATCATTCCGAATTTCATGATGCACCACATCTTGGTTGTTTGGTCTGACAATTCCGTGATGTGTGACAGCTCCCACTTCAAATCTCATATATCATCCTTCACGCTGATTATCAATCTCAGTATAGCATCAATTCAACATCGGCTATCGAATCAAAAAGCGCATCGCATTGCTACGACACGCCTTATTTATCTAGATTGATCATTAACCTATCAGAACGACTCGCAAATCGCCCCTACATTTTAGGCATTGCCATTCATGGCTTGTGGATTGGCGGGTTGTTTTTCGAGCAATTGGATGCTCTCGATTTCGTCCATGAGCGCGTGGAATTCGGGAATGCTAAGTTGTTGCTTGGCATCACTCATCGCCACCGACGGATTCGGATGCACTTCCACCATCAAGCCATCTGCACCACTGACTCGTGAGACACGTCCCAAGGGGTTGGCAATGTCACGCCGTCCAGCCGAATGCGAGATATCCACAATCACGGGGAGGTGCGAGTCTTGCTTGAGCAAGGGGACAGCACTAATGTCGAGGGTGTTGCGGGTCTCTTGTGAGAAAGTGCGGATTCCACGTTCCATCAAAATGACATTGGGATTCCCATTGCTGACAATGTATTCGGCGGCATAGAGGAATTCTTTGAGTGTTGCCCCGAAGCCCCGCTTCAAAATCACCGATTGCTTGACCTTGCCCAACGCCCGAAGCAAGAAGCTATTTTGCATATTCCGCGCGCCCACCCAGAACATATCCACATAATCGGACATCATCGGAATGAGGGACATATCCAGCACTTCACTTACGATCATCATGTCATACTTATTGGCGACCTGACGCGCAATCTTCAAGCCGGGTTCACCCAACCCTTGGAAGTCATAAGGCGAAGTACGAGGTTTGTAGCCCATGCCACGCATGATTTTCACACCACGTTCTCTCAACGCCGCCGCCACCTCATCCATCTGTTCATAGCTTTCGATGGCACAAGGTCCTGAAATCACTTGGAAACTGCCATCGCCAAGTATGGCTCCATTGGGGAATTCAATTACCGTGTCGCCTTGATTTGGTTGGCGTTGCACGAGGATTTTGGCGCGCGCTTCGGCTTCCTCTAAAGCCAATGTTGCACGAAAAATCTCTTTGAAGATATGCGAAATCGCCTCATTGCTGAAGGGTCCTTCATTCGCTTGTTGCAGATAGGTCAGCATCTCGGCTTCACGTTGCGGATCATAAAAGGTTGACCCCAATTCAGATTGCACGCGCCCAATTTCTGACGCAATGCTCGCCCGTTGATTTAACAAGTCCAAGATTTGCAAATTTATCGGGTCGATTTGGTCACGTAGTTCATTTAATCGGCTTTTGTCACTCATGGTGTCTCCCTCTCATAGCATGTCAGCATTTTAGTGGTCAGCTATCATTGTCTCATTCAAGATGCAAGTTGCTAGTATACACAGGGTTGTCAAGAAATGTCGTTGGGTAAATTATCGAAATTACGAGGGATTCTGCACAAGAGGATAATGAGCTATCGAAATTCAATCAACAACTCTCTTCACCAGCAATTCATTTGTGAGGGTGCATAAATTGTGAATTATTCAGTTTGCGACGTTGATAAACGGGGAACTTCTTCATCATATTGAGATGATACATCCTCATTATCTGATGAATCTAATGCAAGAACAGAGGTATCAATTGATTCGGAAACCCGTCGATTTTCTACTCGTAAGCCACGCCATCGTCTTAGCAATAGTCGAAATCGGGAGAAAAATTGCCAGAGGAAACCCAAAAATATAAGTAAAGAACCACCACCGATTATCGCCAAAGCAATAACTACTGCTGGGTCAATATTTACCCCTATAGCCAAAATCGCACCAAGCAAGATAATACCTACGAAGAATAATACAAATAATACAAACGGAAGCGAGACGAGGAAGACTCCACTACCGATTACAAGTTCTAGTGTTATGGATTTTTTATTGGGTTTTTCTTTTGGCATTCAGATACAAGTTAATGATCTATTGATATGATTCTTGCTTGCCATCAGGTCTGGCTATCAGCAATGACTCTTTACTTTCATTCACTGATTCTAGTGCAAGACGTGAAGTATCAATCGTCTCCGCCATCCGTCGATTCTCTTGACGTAATCCCAGCCACCGCCCGACCAATAGCCGAAAGCGTGACGAAAATTTCCAGAGAAATCGCAATAATAGGAAGAACAATCCACCATAGACCGTTCCCATCACCAGCAGTACGGACGATTCAAATTGAGCAAAAGCCAGCACAAAGGTGACAATTAACGCCAACCCGATCCCCAACACAGCAAAGAGAATCAAAGGGATAAAGAGCAAA
>JANQRM010000544.1 GCA_028284565.1 Anaerolineae bacterium
TCAGGATGATGTGTCCACGTTCAGCCTGTGTCAGCGCAATCACAATCTCCATCGCGTCTTTCAGAACAGTTTGTACATCCAATGAGGTCGAGATATTAGCGGACATATCTGCCAATGCGCGGAGCTGTTGTAATTCCGTGTGTTCATCGACGAGCATAGACTCAATACCGTTTAGGTCTTTGCGAACCTCACCTAAGCTTTGCAGAACCATGGGTGGGAGGTTGACCCCGCGTTGCTTGAGAATAGCTTTTTGCTTTTTGAGTGATTCAGAAATATCTTCGATTAATGCCCCCATCACACGCAACTCGCTAATGGGGGTGGTTGCTTCAGGGGTTTGTGGATTTGCCATCGAGCCTTATCACTTATCTCCGATTAACGACCAATCGGTTGCTTTTGGGTTCCATTTGGATTGTCAACACAATATAACAGCTTGCTAACCTAAGTATACTGCCAGCCCTAGGCAGACCGCAACCGCTCACTTTGCTTCTCGACCCTTCCTCAAACAAAATGAAACGTCATTCCAACCGAAATTAACGGTTTTCCCATGCAATAAAATCCTCTTCCGTTGCAAATTCACCATTCTCGATTTCTCTATCGACCAAATCTCTGCGTTTGTTGAAATGCAGGCGAATTTCAGATGTAAAGGGACAGCGTGCGCCTTTTGCCAATTTTCGTACGAAATACCCATCATAATTTTCCGTCGGGTTCATATCGGAGGTCGGATTAATGCGGATTTTAAGGATTTCGTCACACATTTTGGGCTTGATATAAATGTATATGCCGCTGTCTTGCGGGGAACTACTAAATAACTTTTTCAGAAAATTCATCGTTTAGCCTTGCTATTGCCATCAGATTGTATCGGTGATTGGGTCAATTTTAGCAAGTTTATGGGCGTTTGCCTTGTGTGAGTTGTCAGACGATACGAGTCCATGTTCTATTTACATAACGGCTTCGCGTTATAATGAAGTAAGTTCAGGTTAAAGGTTGTGGTTGTGATTCACATTTGGAGTCGCTTGGTTGCCCTGATGTTGTTGCCCTGTTTGGGGATGATTCTGGCTGTGCAACTCCTTGTACCTGTCTTGCCGACGGAAGGCATGATCCTTTTCGGCTCAAATATTGAGATTTATCAGCACCTTTTTGTACATGATGTCGCACGCGCGCTGACTCTGCGCTTAACTTACGAAGAGATGAACTATCGGTTTCCGTCCATATCACCAACCACACGAGACATTGTGTTTGTCTCGGAAAAAGACCAAGACAACGAACTGTATCTAATGGATTTTGATGGGCGCAATCGTCGACAACTGACTCACAACTCACGTAATGATAATCATGCCTCATGGTCGCCCGATGGACGCGAAATTGTGTATGAATCCAACAAAGACAACAACTCCGAAATCTATGTCCTCAACATCGACACTTTGGAATCGCATCGGTTGACCTTTTCTCAATTAGGAGCCTCGCAGAAACCGCGCTGGTCATCCGATGGAAATTCGGTGTTTTATGATTCATCCGGTGAACTCTATCGCTTCGATTTATTAACTGGGCAAACCATCCAACTCACAGAGGATGACTTTTGGGATGAATTTCCATATCCCTCGCCCGATGGGCGTTGGCTTGCATATGCCTCGCATCGGGTGCGCTGGCGGATTCACATCATGGATGAGAACGGTGAATTAGCCTTTTTCACCGACCCCAACCAACGGCACGATACAGAACCCGCTTGGTCGCCCGACAGTACGTACGTGATTTTCCAATCAACCCGCCAATTCCCCAGCCAAATTTTTATGCTGAATGTTGTCGATACAGATGTTCCATCAGGAACATTGCGGATTTTGCCCATCCCAAGTCCCAGTAATCCGCGTCGCCTCTTCGATCCGACTATTTCCTATTATGCACGCTGGCATGAATTACTGAGTCCGGTGTGGATACCCTAGACATACATCCAATCCTTTTGACAATCTCACTGATCGCCATATACTAAGAACAGATGTTCATTCTTGAGAGGAATTCACAATGAAAAAGGCAGAGCTACTGAAAGAACCATTTCAAACGAACTTGTGGGTCATCGAGCATCAATGTGAAGGTTTAACCCATGCTGATAGCCTCTTGCAATTTCCACATCGGGGCAATTGTCTGAATTGGGTCTTGGGGCATATCTTGGTCAGTCGGGATGGGCTTCTTAAAACATTCGGACACGAACCCCTTCTCAGCGAGGAAATGTATCAACGCTACAAATTCGACTCCGAACCAGTCACAGAAGATGGGGATGATATTCTATCACTCGAAGAACTGCTGGCTTGCGTGAAAAAGTCACAGGAGCTATTGATTCCAGCCATCGAGAAACTCACAGATGAAGAAATTGATACCATACCCGAAGACAGTGAACGGACTCTGGGACAGCGCATCAGCTTCATCGGCTGGCACGAGGGCTATCACATGGGTCAGTTGGAGATTCATCGGCAGTTGGCAGGCAAGAACGATAAAGTGATATAGTCATTAGTGGTTAATGGTGTTGATAATTGGAGCTATTCATCTGAGCCAGTTCATTAGAAAATTCAATGACGCTTATTTATAGGTTTTTCAACTAAACAAGGACATGCTCATGCTCGACATCACCGCACTCGGCGCATTCATCACCGCATCCCTAGCCCTCCTGCTCGTACCCGGTCCAGCCGTCTTGTATGTCATTGCACGTTGTATCGAACAAGGGCAACTAGCGGGCATCGTCTCCGTCTTGGGTGTGAATGTGGGAGTCATTGCTCACATCTTTGGGGCGGCATTTGGTCTCTCGGCTTTGTTGATG
>JANQRM010000571.1 GCA_028284565.1 Anaerolineae bacterium
GCTAACGCTAAATCGACTTCTTGGAACGCACCGGGTCCAAGCACTTGGGTATTCACTTGTCCACTTAGGGCGACAATTGGCACGCGGTCCACTTTGGCATCCCACAAGCCTGTCAAGAGATTCGTCGAGCCGGGTCCTGCGATACCGAGACAGCCTGCGGGTTTGCCCGTGACTTTGGCATAGCCACTGGCCGCGAAGGATGCCGCCCCTTCATGCCGAACCCCATAAAAGCGCATGGCTCCTTTTTCTTCCTGCACACGGATGGCATCCGCAACCCCAAGATTGGAATGTCCGACCATACCAAAGATGACTTCGAGTCCCCAATCTGCCGCGACTTCCATCATCTGCTTGGAAATCGTGTCTTCTGGCTCATCGGGTCCTGTCGCCACATAAATGCCATCATCGCGTATGTCTACTGGATAGGTTTCTACGGCATCATCATAGCCCCCAGGAGGTGAGCCATCTTTGGGGTCATATTCGTAGCCATGCCACGGACAGTGCACATAACCCCCTTCAATCATGCCTTCGCCCAAAGGACCGCCTTGATGCGGACAATGATTATCGAGTGCGGAATATTCGCCTTCGTATTTCACAAGACAAATGGGGATTTTTCCGGCAGTGACGGCAGTGACGCTATTGTCATCCAGCGGGTCTGGTTTATCAGCAACTTTGTGCCATACGGTTTTTTCGGTCATGTCATATCTCCTTTTCACAGATGTCAGAAATCCGAATATCAGAATTATGTTTTCTGGATAATCCGGTTTATTCGTAAGGGCGTACAGCTGTACGCCCCTACAAGAAGGCTTTTTGATGTAAAAATATCATAATCGTAACATCAATAATTCAATCGGCTTACACACCATAAAACTATCGTGTCTGAGGCGATACGACAAATGTGAATCAAAAACGCGCCCATCATGAGCGCGCTTTCAATGTAATGCTGAGACGACTTACGGTGTGACGAAGAATTCACTCGTCTTCACATAGGTCGGCGGAATGCCATCGAAAATGGTCTCCGTCACTTTGCCATTGAAAGGACCTATGTTGACTTGATATTCACAACTCGTCAGATAATAGATGGAGAATAATCCATCGGGGCTTTGTGCCAAGAGTTGATTGCTACCGGTTGGACAGGGGATTGTGGCTAGCTCTTCATCACTAATGGATGTGGCGACATACCCGTTACTATTACTTCCAACGCCATAGACGAAGATTCCATCGGGGTCTACGTAAACTGCGCCATTCGTATCCACTGTGCCAATGGGTGCTGGACCGCCTGAGAAGCCTGTTCCACTACTGCCACTCGTTGTATCGGGGCAAAAGATATTAATCTGATAGAATACCGACCCACTCGTCAGCAATGCTTGGATGGTCACGCTGACATCCTGCTCAACCGTTCCGGTTAAAGTTGCTGATTCCCCTTTGGCTTGGAAGACACCACTATCCGTAGCGGCGGGTGCGCCATCAATAAATACCACGATGGTGTATCCAGATAATCCAGCAAGGTCAGTTCCAGTTACCTCAACGCCCGAACCTGCTTTGATTGCATAGGGACCCAGATTAATGGGAACACCCGCATTGGCACGGGCGGCGGCTAAGGTTGTTGGCGTGCATTCATCAGCGGCGAAGGCTGTCGGTGCGACCATCAACAAGAGAGTCATAATAATGAGAACGATAGGCAGTGTCACACGGAAAAACTTAAGCATGTATTGTTCCTTCACACAGTATTCAGACGGGCTTTAGTGTAGCGATTGCCAACTTACAACACCCTAACATCTATCGCAATAATCGGAAATGTTTTGTAAGGCATATTCCTGTGTTGAATAACAGGGTATGATTGTCTGACGAATGCCAACCTTTGCACCATGAAGGATACTACAATGCCTATCTATGACTTCGATAAAATCGTCGACCGCCGAGCCTATAACAGTGGGAAATGGAATCGCTATCCCGAAGATGTCATTCCCATGTGGGTTGCGGATACCGATTTTGAAGCCCCGCCGGAAATTGCTGAAGCTATCCGTCGGCGCATGGAACATCACACCTTTGGCTATACTTTTCAATTCGATGCCATGCAAGAAGCAGTTGCAGAGCGCATGAAGCAACGCTACAACTATGAGGTGTTGCCCGAAGAAGTCATGTTCAGTGCAACGGTCAATATCTCGCTCAATGTGATTGCGAAGTCCTTTGGTAAGGATGGGGATGCTATCTTGATGCAGTCGCCGATATATGGTCCCTTCCGCATGGCTCCAGCGAATCAAGGGAAGTTTGCCTATCAAGTCGAATTGCAAGCTGTCCAAGATAGTGACCACACCTTCCACTATGAGATAGATTATGATGCGCTCCAATTTGCGGCGATGAGTCCGCAATCGAAAATGCTCTTTCTCTGCAATCCGCATAATCCGGGGGGCTTTGCTTATACTCGTGAGATGCTAGAGAAGACGGTGCAGATTTGCATGGACAATGACTTGATAATTGTCTCCGATGAGATTCATGCTGAGGTCATGCTTGATCGGAAACAACACATCCCGACAGCAACTTTATCCCCAGAGATTGCCCAGCATACGATGACCCTCCTCAGCCCTAGTAAGATGTTCAATACTCCCGGCTTGCAATGTGCTATCATGATTGTCCACAACGAGGAGTGGCGGAAGCAGATGGCAATGACACAGTTCAGTATGGGTTATGCCAATATGCTGGGTGTAGAAGCGTCCCTCGCCGCTTATCTGCATGGTGATGAGTGGCAACGGCAAGCCCTCGCTTATATGCAAGCCAACCGCGATTATGCGCTGGAGTATATTCAGGAGTGCTTCCCGCATGTGAAAACGACGGTTCCTGAAACGACCTTCTTGCTCTGGATGGATTGGCGTGATGTGCCGATTGACGAGAACCCGTATGATTTTTGTCTGAATGAAGCAAAGGTTGCGCTGAGTCCGGGCAACTTCTTCGGGGACAATACAGATGGTTTTGTCCGTTTGAATTATGGTTGTCCGCGTTCTATCTTGCAGGAGGGCTTAGAACGCATCCACAAAGCCTTAGAACGTCGGCTGGGGAGTTAATAGACCACCTCTTCTAACAGGTTCTCGGGTGTGTCATAGACGAATCTGCATTGCCAGATGGCAGGGTTGTCGCTGAGTAGATGCGACCAGTAGACCGTATCGGCGTAAGGGCGATGATACGTATCAAGGTCCGTGAGGGGTATCCAGCACAGTTCCCCTTCGGATGACTGGTTGGTGGGGATGTCGCCTGTGGCGGAGTCGGCGCGGAAGATGAAGAGCAACCAATGGACGGGATAAGCGATGTCGATGACGGTTTGGATGGCGCGCAGAGTTGGGCTGTGGATGATCAATCCGGTTTCCTCTTTGACTTCACGGATGCAACATGTTTGCGGGGATTCGCCATGTTCCATCTTGCCACCGGGAGGCGACCATAAGCCAATATGGGGTGGATTGGCGCGCTTGAGCAACAACACGCTGTCATCCCGAAAGACATAGCACAAGGACCCCACGACAATATGCTCAGGAAAGGGATTCTGCATCCGCGCTTCCGAGTGCGTCAAAGACCTTAGGCGGAAGCAACCAGACGAGTTCACCCCGTAAGGATGTGGCGGAGAAGACATCTACCCGTGCGAGTGCGCCCTTTTTCATAGCGACACTTGCGCCTGTGAGTTCGTTGACGATTTCGCTCATACTGGGGTTGTGTCCCACGAACATGACTTGACTGTTGGATTTCATATCTTTAACTAAATGGCGTAAGTTCTGTAAGTCAAAGTTGAAATTGACGGCATCTGTCACAACGACTTCTTGGTTGAGTGCCGTGGCGATGATGTCGGCGGTTTGCTTGGCGCGGACTCGCGGACTGCTGAAGATTTGTTCTGGTTTGATGCCTAAACGTTTGATGACCTTACTGGCAGTTGTCGTTCGCTGGATTCCACGGGGAGTCAAGGCACGGTCGTGGTCAGATGAAGCCATATCTTCGGCTTCTGCATGACGGACAAAATACAATCTCATTGTATCCTCTCGTGTTTCGTTATCCATCTTGTTATGTATCATAACACAGGTCGGTTAAGAGTCGTTGCGATTGGTTTGAAATAGATTTTAGAAGTCAGATTTCAGACATCAGATTTTTCGTTGGTTAGCCTATTAACTCATCTTTCAGCATTTTTTCTATTTCGTAGGTGACCTAAATTTGTTTAATTGAGTAGATGTCAAAAATAATGAATCTATGCCATAAATGAGGCGGTGTCGGGACGGTTCACGAACTGCCCTTACCTATTTCTGGCTTAATTTGACAGATTCGTCTCATTTTGCCTTTTCTATAATTCAGGTTATACAACTCACAAAGCCTCTCAAAAAACATTATTCATCATCCATAAGCTGGTCATCTGATTTCATCAGGTCTAAGTAGTGTTGCATGGCGGTTCGTAGGGTTTGGGAATGGTCATTGCCAAAGGAAGCGTCGATATGGGAAGCGACATCAAAGAAGTAGGTGGTCAGATGTTCGAGCGCATGAAAGATGGAGTCTCCGTCGAGTTGCTGAATTATGGTTTGTTCAAGCATTTGGAGACGCTCAGCTGGGAGTTGGTCGATTTCGCGGAAGTGTCGGGTTTGGAGTTGGTCTAAGAGACCATCGAGTTCAATGGCGCGGTTTCGCATCTCTTGGAAGTAATAGATGGCGCGCCAGAGTTGGTCCCGTTTGATGGCAACGGCGATATGCGTGATGTAGTGCCAGATGGGGTCGAGATAGCGATGATAACGTTGTTCCAGACTAATGGGTTGATGTGTTTTCCATGTTTGTTGTTGGATGGATTCGAGTTGTCCCGTGTGGTCGAAGATGATTTTCCAATCGGGTGAATTGGCGGATAGGGCTTTTCGTGAGACGAAGGAGATGTCAATTTCGAGGAAGTTGGTGAGAATGATGGCGTATAAGCCGACTTCGTCTCCGCGAATGTCTTTGAATCGCCAGAGGACGGGGAGAATATCGCGGATTTTGCCTTCCCATTCGTCGAAGATGGTCAGTGCGTCATAGTTGTCATGCACCACGACTGAGAGGTCGAGATCGGAATATTGGTCTTTGAAGTTATAGGAAGCCGAGCCGACGAGCAGTACCCCTGCGATGCGCTCATCTTGGGATAAGGCAGTGGTGAGGGTGTCGAGCATGGCTTGGCGGGATTGACTGTCGTAGTGTTGCATCGGGTTTTCTTTGTTTGGATTGGGTTGGTGATTTGTTAGTTTCGGTTTTTATTGCCGGCGGTGCTATATGTTTTTCGGCGGTTGGTAAGGGGCTTCCCGCCATACTTTCGATATTTGGTAAGAATTCGGTTAGAAAAAGATTTCAGATGACAGATTTTAGACATCAGATTGTAGCTGTTGAGATGGGAAATTGTCCGGGATTCAGCATCGGTTGATTGTCGCTTTTCTAAAACACGATTATGTCTAAGAGAAGCGTATCACAGATTGAAGGCAAAGTGGGATGGATTTGGCTATGCATATGCATCGGGGTTATTAGGGCAGTTAATTCTCATCAGTGCGATGTATTCGGCTAGCACTTTGTACCAATCGTATACAAGCATGACTCCATATTTGATACGGTCTTGAAGCACATCGCCGCGGTAGTGAGCGATATCTAATGTATATTGATAGTTATGATGTGTTAGGTCATCGCGGTCATCTCGATTTTTTACGATATAACTACGAAATGGGTGTTCTTTTGTCATATCAATAAATGAGACTTCCCACTCTTCTTTAGATACCAGATGTTGAAGTCAGTTGACGATATGTTTGAAACTATTATAGGGCAAATTAGCGTGTCAAGATACTTACAGGAGAGAGAGCATGATACGTAGAATATCCGGCTTCATTATATCAGTTGGTGCGCTAGTTTTCATTATCGGCGTTACACGTCCGGTGATTGTGGACTTCGTTTTTGCAGGGATCTATCAGCGTCGTCAGCTCATAGAACTCAATTTCGAAGAGTGGCTGTTCGGGCATTTAGCAATGGGTGTGGGTGGCCTTATCATCGGAGCTGGGATCGTGATTTTTGCCTTTGCTGTGCATAAAGGAACAGCAAATTGGTTATACAGAGTGTTGGCATATGCGGCGGCAATCACAGGAATTGTGGCAACCTCCTGCTGGATGTATACCAGATATGGTCACATTGCTCTGCCAGCTGAAGTCGTATCCCTCTCTCCAGTGAGGAGTTACAAACTAGCACACGAGCTTTACATTAACCTTATGATAGTAAGTATCGTCCTTACCGGGTTTGTGATTTTGCTAACCTATACACGAATTGGTGGCATACTTATCATGGTAGCCGAAATTGGTGTGGTGTTGATAACGCTGGAACTATGGAATGAGATTATTCCCGGTATTCACCCTCCTATCGCATTTATGATGGGTGTCATCCTCATGATTGCGCCGTCCTTCGAAATTGCTAATCGGGCAAGATATATGGAGCATCAACCGTAGGCTGGTGCTCATTTGCACCATACAGATTTGAGGAGGGAGAAGACGGCGGTATCCTCGAATGTATCCAAATTGGCATCGTAGTAATTTTCGCGGAAGTAGGCTTCTTGGACAAAGCCGAGTTTTTCTAGGACTTTCTGTGAGCCGATGTTCGCTGGGCTGATGTGTGCTTCCATGCTGTGAAAGTTCATCCCACGAAAGCCGTACTCGACGACGGCTCTGGTCGCTTCGCTTGCAAAGCCTTGCCCCCACCATTGTTTTCCGAGTGCATAGCCTAGTTCGGTGCGGTGGTCGGCTAGGGCAAAGCGGAGTAGCAGGCAAATCCCTATCAAACGTTGATTGGACTTGTTCTCAATCCCCCAGACAATGGCTGTTTGTTCCTCAAAGTGCTTGAGATAACGTTGTATTCGTTGTTCGGCTTCGTCGAGGGTGGTAGCGGTCTCCCACGGTAGGTAGCGGGTAACCGCCTCATCACGAACCAATGCAAACAGATCCTGAGAATCATTGAGAGTCAGTTCACGCAGGAGACAGCGTTCCGTCTCTAGCATGGGGAATTGGGCAAACGTTTGTGAAATATCGAGCATCAAGGGACTCCATTGTCAAACATTGATGCCCGATAGTTTAGCTTATTCCTATTCCCTGCGCCGTGGTGTTTATGTGACTGGCATCAGTTCATCGGGTACTGGCATGTTTTCGACCCATGCGCGGAGCATCTCGGTGAAGAGGTTGGGATGTTCGCCGTTCCAGCCGTGATGAGCATTGGGAACAAGAGCAGACATGGCGGTGGGCATGATGGTCGGGAAATCTGGCAAGCTGTCCTTGACCAAGCCCGCTTCTTTATCCCCTGCTACTGCGAGAAGGCGATGCGGACAATTGCCAATTGACTGAGGCAGAGTGAAGTTCAGCACTTCGGCATAGATGCGTTGAATGGTGGCAGGTGTGAGTCGTTTGCTATCGCGTTTATAGAGGGGGACGAATTCAGTAGGGAGTTGCATCATCTTGGCACTCAGGCTGATAAGCGGACTCCAGCCCATTGCCCGACTTAAGAATTTCATCGCTACACGCCAGAGTCCTTGCCGGTTGAAGGGACGCGTGGTCACGCCACTGACAATCATGGACTCGACGACTTCGGGATGGTATTGGAGAAGGTGGATGGCTGAATATCCGCCAAGCGATAAGCCGATGATGTGTGCCCTGCCTCCGTGTGCCTTATCTCGGATGATGCTGGCGAGTTGGTGGGCGGTATCCGTGAATGACTTCCACTCGATTTGGTAGCTTTCGGCATTGCCGGGGAGGTCGATGGTGATGAGATGGTACTCATTTTGCAAGTCTTCCACTTGATCGTACCACATCCAACTGCTGACTCCGAGTCCGTGCAGGAAGACGAGGGATGTGGGATTGTCTTGTCCGTATTCGGTGATGCTGAGATTCATGTTTATTGCTCCTTTTTATCGGGAATGATGATTGAGGCAAGGGTAAAGCGTTGGCGATCTGGTGAGGGGGGATTGCTCAGCCATTTGCCAACGAATTCGATGACTTGTTGTTGGAATTGGGCGCGCTCGGATTCATTGAGATAGAGTACGGCGCGGTTGTAGCTCATGCCTTCTTCGACGACATGATGGGTATCTATCCCTTCGATGTAACGGGCGAATTCGTCAATCAGCGAAGCCATAAAGAGGGTGAAATTGCCGAGGTGTTCACTTGCAGTGAATTGGGCGACTTCTTCTGGAGATAGACGCGCACCCCCTTGTACGACCGCATAGGTGCGCTCGGTTGCGCCATTGACGGATTGTTCGGCGATGACTTCGAGAATGCCTCCGTTGTGCAGTTGTCTGATGTGGCGGTAGAGGGTGGCTTGTGGGACATCAGATAGTACGGTGGCGAGTTGCTGGGATGTCATGTGTCGTCCGGCGATTTCGGTGACGATTCGCATACGGACGGGGTGCAAAATGAGTTTGGCTTTGTTGGACATGCTAGCTATTCTCAAAAATGATAACGGTATTTTTGTATTGTATTCTCAATTTTGAGAAAGGTCAAGAGTTAAATTAATGAACCATAGAGAACACAAAGGACACAGAGGAAAATTTATGTGTTATGGTATGGGGTTTGTGCTATCTTGTCCTTATTGGTTGGACTCATTCCACTTCAATGAAAGATGCTTTCAAAGTAACAGATGAGTTGTTAGAACGAAGCGATTTTTTTGGCGACGCGCAATTGGACGGGAAAGACAGACAGGAATTCGGCGAGAGAATCGTAGCGATTGCCTTTTTCTTGGAGATAGCGACGCAGGACGCTGATTGTGCCGGGTAGAATGGCAAGACCCCGTGTCTTCTTTTCCATGAGGATGTAGGCACGGGCTTCGGCACGGTTCATGTAATCTTCGAGGTACATGGCGACAGCGGCGGCAACAAAGAGGGAGGTAAATTGGTCTTCCCATGTGGGATGGAGCGATTTGAATTGGTCACTGACGGCGAGTTCCTTTTTGGAGGCTTCTTCGACATCATCGGCGTGGGCGCGCAGATAGGCATTCATGAGTAAGCGTCCGTATTGAGTCAATGCCGCGCGATAAACCTGTGGATACATCGACTCTTCGTCGTAGGGCCAAGGTGGGCTTTCTCCCCAAGCAAGAGTCGGTGGGACGATGGCGATGAGTCGGTTACCAATGCGAATGCCGACTTCCCGGTCTGCCGGATAGCACAGGTTGGGCATGAAGGCGAAATCCTCGCTGAAATCGCCAAAGAAGGGTTTGAGGAATTCGACAAATTGTACTTTGGCAAAGGCACGTTGCGACTCTTCATAGGCGTGAATATAAGCATCGGCATCTGTGTCCCATTGGGCTTCTAGGTCACATTCAACATAAAAATTCCAGAGTTCCTTATTCCAATTATCGGGAACCCAGCGCGGTAAGGCAGGAATCTCTAGCCCATCCCATTCGCAGTGCATAATAAGGGTATAGAGGGCTTCGAGCGGGGTGTCATTATCGAGCATGGTTTGTAGATTTTGAATTGCCGGATGCTGATTGAGCTGGTTGTCCATCATGAACTTGTGTAGATGGCGAGCATGGGCATGGGGCTGATGCTTTTTGCGCGCTTGGGCTTGTTCTGGGAATCCCGTTGCCGCTAATGCCGACGACATTAAACGGAGGCGGTCATCTTGTATTACCGTGACATTGGTCGTCATTGTCATGCCGTCATCCAACTGTATAGTCCATCAAAGGGCTGTCTTTGTATTGTAAAAGGCAATGGGTTGTGTAGCAAGCAAAGAATCCTTGAGGTTTTTGAGAGGTATCAGATGTCAGAAATATTCGTTGATGTTGAAGATAGAGTCTCATGGTGATGACGAAGTTCTATGAGTTTATCTTCATTACCAGCGGAAAGTTAAGAAGCCCAAATTGGGGTTGTGTGTTATAATCTGCACGTAGACCAAACAAACGTAAGACAAACATAGTTAATTCATTGATTATAGGGTTCTTATGGCACAAATCAGCCTCAAAGCCTACCTTCTTCAAGTGCAAGAACGGATGGACGCACAAGACTACAATGCAGTGATTCAACATTGCCGTCATATCCTGCGTGAGTTCCCCAAGAATGTAGATGCGTACCATCTGTTAGGACGAGGCTTGTTCCAATTATCCCGCTGGGAAGAGTCTGCGGAGGTGTTCCGGCGTTTGCTGGGAACCTTGCCGATGGACTTCATCTCTCACTATAGCTTGGGCCGCATTTATGCCCGGATGAAGCAATTGGAACCTGCTATCTGGCATATGGAGCGGGCGTTTGACCAAGAGCCGAATAATGAAGAGGTTCTTGAAGCCTTACGTGAACTCTATAAGGATGCACGGGGTCAAGCGGTTGACCGCTTGCAATTGACCGCCGGCGCGGTGGCGCATCAACATCTGCGGAATGATTTGCCCGAACAAGCGGTGGCAGTATTGCGCAAAGCCCTAAGTAAATTCCCGAATCGCGCGGATTTGAAATTGTTGCTTGCCGAAGCGTTGTGGGCAAGTGAGCATCGGATGGATTCGGCAGAAACCGCTATTGATGTCTTGCAAACGCTCCCTTATGCGTTGAATGGGAATCGCATTTTGACGGAGTTGTGGTTGATGGAGCAACGTCCATCGGATGCTCAACGTTATTTGTCACGGATTGAAGAACTCGACCCCTATCTTGCCTATCATCTGGCGACGGGTAACGCACCTGCGGATGATTTGTTGGTCTTACAAGAATTGGATTATGAAACTTTATCGCGTCATCAATTAACGGTGGAAAGCCCGGATTGGCTGGATGCGATTGACCAAACGGGTGACTTTGAAGCGGTGTCTGCCGATGTGGCGGATGTCGCCAGTGGGAAGAAGAAGGTCACGGATGACCTGAGTGATTTGTTGCCGGACGATTATGTTGCGCCGGATGAGGGAGAACTTGAATTTGATTTGGATGACGGTTTGCCTATCGAACTCGCCGATGAATTGGATCAGATGGTCGAGATGTCGGGTGATGAAACGCTTGCGGCGGACTTGAACCTCGATGAGATGATTAGTGACGATGAAATCGAAGACCTCTTTGGTGGCTTGGACGATATTGAATTGGAACTGGATGAGGACACGCCGGACTTCCTGAATCAACTGGATGAGATGGCGGAACAATCCAATGATGAGACCTTGCTTGCCGCGCCCGCCAACCGAGATGAACGTGTCTCAACAGGTTTGACTGGGATGTTGGATCAACTTGAAAGCACGGAAGACCTCGACTGGTTGAAAGAAGTGCAGGATGGATCGCTGGATTTAGGCGATGAGGAGTTGGCAGAGTCGATTAAATTGGATACCGGTGAATTGAGTGCCTTGCTTGACGGTATGGATGACGTGGCGGATGCACCCCAAGACGACGAAGACCGTGTCTCCACTGGCTTAACCGGATTGCTTACCACCCTCGATGATGACGATGATATGGAGTGGCTGAGTGAAGCCCAAGATGGGTCGTTGGATGAAGCCTCATCCGATGATTGGCTAGATGAAGTGGACTCCTTAGAAAGCTCGGTTGTTGGGGGTGCACCGACAGGACGTGCGTCCACGGGTTTTACAGATGAGTTGGGAGAAGAAGCAGGTATGCTGGCTCCCTCTGATGATTCAGTTGAAGACTTTTTTGCAGATGTAGACGAGGGTGAGGGCGATGAGATGCCTGACCCGATGTCGTGGCTCTCCGATAGTGGCATGGAAGAGGAGACAGGTGATGAACCAAAGCTATCGACCTCAGAAATGCCAGCTACGGATGCGGCAGACCCTCTAGCATGGTTGGAAGGCACAGGGGTTGAGGTTTCAGACGAGGATATGGGTGACCTCTATGTTGACCCTTACGGGGTGGATGAAGATGGTGTGACCCTTGAATCGGCAGAAGTTGACCCGATGGCATGGCTAGCAGATAGTGGAATTGAAGTTGATGCAGAGGAGTCTGTTGAAACCGACGATGATGCACTGGAAGACCCGATGGCATGGCTGGGTGAAGAGAACCTCGCTGACGATGAAGCCGAGGTTGTCTCTTTTGAGACAGTGGATGATGTGCCAGTTGATGAGCCGATTGCTGACCCCAATAAACCGGATACTGGCTGGCTGGAAGACGATACCTTGCTAGCAGAGATGATGGACATTGAGGGTATTGAAGCATTAGATGATGGGTCGGTTGATGACCTATTGGACGAAATCGAAGAAGAGACCTTTGCCCTTGCTCCGGATGGTGATGAATTTGACTTTTTTGCGGATGAAGAAGATGTCGAGGGGCTGGCAGATATCCCCGTTGATCAATTGAATGATGCAGAGGAGCAGGACATGATGGAATCTGATGACTGGAACTTCGAGGATGAAGATGGCAGTGAGGATGCCTCATCTGAACTCGATGATCTGGAATGGCTGGGCGAGGACTCTGATGAGTCTGAGTCTGCGGATGAGACCAGTGATGATATGCTCCCGAATTTCTTTGATGATGACGAGATCGTGACCTCTGGTGCAACTGATTTGCTAGTGGGTGATGTCGAAGATATTCTCTCGCAGGGTGAAGTGGGACACACTGGATTGCTTGAATTTTTGAATAAGATGGATGACCCACCTCAGCAACCCAGTGCGGACGGTGATGGCTTCGATTTAGGTGGCGAGGAGGATGAGAGCTTCGATTGGGAAGCCGATATTCCATCGGACAAGACAGATGCTCTTTCTATGGAAGAAGCGGATTGGCTCTCAGAAGTTCCCTCTGAGTTGGGCGATGAGGGCGATGAAGAATTTGATTGGGAAGTGGAAGCCTCGTCGGTTGAAGAAGAGGCGGATTGGCTGTCTGAAATTGCGGTGGATGACGGTGATGATGCGGGTGAGGTTGAGGACGATTTTGCTTGGTTGGAAGAGGAGACAGATGCCGAAGCGGATGGCGCATTGCAGACCGGTCCGATTGATAGTGGTGAGGACTGGTTAGCAGAATTGAATGTCGAAGAAGAAGGTGATGGAATCAGTGATGCCTTCGTGACAGACGGTGAAGATTTCGATCTTGAATTTGATGAAGTCGATGTTGTTGAGGAGCCAGTTGCTCAAGTAGATGAGGGTGAATTCCCAGACTGGTTAGAAGATACCTCCTCGCAACCGATTGAAGCGGGTGCTGGGGAAGCGGACGATGCGGATGAAGAGTTCCCTGATTGGTTGCAGGATACGCCGTCCGTGACGGGTGCGCTGGCTTCGATTGCTGAGGATATGTCTGATGACGAGTCAGAGGATGGTTTTGACCTTGACTTTGGGGATGATGAATCAGACGAGGAATTTGACCTTGACTTTAGTGAGGAAGCTGTGGAAGAAGCTGAAGCCGATTGGCTAGCCGATGTGGGAGAGATGGTAGAGACAGCTAGCGAGGAAACCCTAGCCTCAGTTCAACGGGTGGAAGAAGAGATTGATAGCTTGTTTGGTGCCGACGACTCAGAAGTTGAATTTGGCTTGGGATTCACTGACGAATCCGCCGAAGAAGTGGTTGCGGATTTGGGTGATGATTTGAGTTATCTCTTTGACGATGCCGACGACGCTGAAGGTGAATTTGACCTTGAATTCGGCGACGAACCTGCCGAAGAAGGTGATGCAGATTGGCTTGCCGAGGTGGGTGAATCAATTGACGAGGCAGGTGAGAAAGTTGAAGAAGCTGTGGCTGAAATGGGTGATGAGTTTGATGCACTCTTTGATGGCGATGGCGACGACTCGGAGGATGAGTTTGGACTTGAATTTAGTGATGAGCCTGTTGAAGAAGGTGAAGCCGACTGGTTAGCTGATGTGGGCGCATCTGTTGAAGAGACTGGAGATGAAGTCGGAGAA
>JANQRM010000605.1 GCA_028284565.1 Anaerolineae bacterium
GGCTTCTTCCAGATTCTGACGCGGAGTTGCAATATTCATTCTGGCAAAACCTGCACCTTCCCGACCAAACCAATGCCCAAAATTGAGCGCAAGACCCGCTTCATGTGCTAAAAACTGCCCAAGTTCGATGGCATCCAAGTCCAATGCACGAAAATCCAGCCAGACTAAATAGGTTCCTTCGGGTTCAATGAGTTTGACCTGCGGTAAGTTCTCTTGCAAATAGTGGCGTAGAAAGTCTATGTTTGATTGCAAATAAGCAAGCGTGTCATCCAGCCACGCTTTCCCATGTGTATACGCTGTTTCAATCGCCAGCGTCGAAAAGACGTTGGTTTTGTTAATTTGGTAACGATGGGCGAAATCACGGAATTGATGACGCATGGTGTCATTCGGAATCACCGCCATCGCATCAATCATGCCGGGAAGATTGAACGTCTTGGCAGGGGAGATACAAGTGACTGATGTTTGAGCAACGGAATCCGATAAGGATGTGTAAGGCGTGTATTGATGAGGTGGATAGACAATATCCCCGTGAATCTCATCCGATATAACTAAAACATCATGTCGCTGGCAAATCTCTGCTAGTTGAGTTAATTCGCCTCGTGTCCAAACTCGTCCTACTGGATTGTGCGGATTACAGAGTATCAGAATTTTGTTTTGTGGATGAGCGACTTTTTCTGCTAAATCATCAAAATCCATCTCATAGTTGCCATCAACCAACTTCAAGGGATTTTTGACCATTTCTCGATGGTTGCTTCGTATCAAGGAGCGAAATTCAAAGAAGACAGGCGGCTGAACAATCACGCCATCGCCCTCATTTGAATGTTGATTTATCAAAATCGAGACAGCACTCAACACGCCGGGACAAAATTCGATGTGGACGCGCTCAATATGCCATTGATGACGCTTTTTTTACCAATTCGTCAGGGCATCAAAGTAACTCTCTTTGAAGTATTCATAACCGAAGATGCCATGCGCCACCCGTTTCTGTAGGTTCTCGATTATCATATCGGGGGCGGGGAAATCCATATCCGCTACCCAAAAGGGCAAGACATCCTCATTGCCGAAAAGATCTTTTAGCGAGGGATTATGCCACTTCATCGTGGGATAAGTTTTGCGGTTGATGCTTTGGTCAAAGCTCATAAATACTCGCTAATTGAATCACGCATTGGGCAATAGAATAATCTCCTCAAAAATAATATGGGGCAAGTATAGCGCACACCAATCGGATTCGGTAAGCAAATCCAGTTCCAGATTTCAGCGATCTTTAAGTCAAAGCTGGAAGTACCTGTTCACCGAGTAAGCGAATGCCCTTGTCGGATGAAATACCGTGTGGCGTGCCGAATTCAATACGACTTGTTCCAGCATCGAAGAGTCGTTCACAGTGGTCGATAATGTCGGATAGTGTTCCGGCAAAGGCAAACTTCGCCAGCAAGTCATCTGAGATAAGTGCATCGATTTGGGATTCATTCTGTTGATGCACCGCCTCTTGAATGCGCTGGGATAAGTCGGGGGCAATTTCCATCGTGGGGTCGAGTTGAGTGACAACGGGCATGTATAAGGCAACTGCACGACGAGCGAGGGCTTTGGCTTGCTCACCATCCTCATCCACCACACAGACTGCACCGACGACCACACCAACACTGCCAACTTCACGCTGGGCTTGAGTTTCACCGACAGCAATATAGTCTTGAATAACAGACACAACATCGGGATTAGCTGAGCCACCGATTTTGACTTCATCCGCGAGTTCGCCCGCAACCGCACACAACTTCTTGCCCCATGTGCCTATGAGCAGGGGCGGTTGTTCAGGGGGCAGGGGATAGGTCGCGCGGACATGCTCGGCGAGGGAATAGAATTCGCCTGAATACCCCCCCGTTTCACCCGAAAGCAATTGTCGAATGACCATGATGGCTTCTCGGATGGCTTGGATGGGCTTGCTGGGTTCGGCGATGGAGAAGTCACTCAGCCATGCACCCCGCGCAAGACCGATGTAGGTTCCGCCTTGTGCGAGGTCTGCTAGCAGGGCAGATTGCGAGGCAATGTCGATAGGATGGATGCGAAAAGGGGAGACCGCGGCTGTTCCAATGCGCGCCTTGTGAATGTGCGGTGCCATCAGCGTGAGAGGAGGATAGCTAGGATGAAAGGGGGCATCACAATAGACGGAGACGACATCGAAATCATACTGATTCACCAGCTTGGCGAGGGCAATGTACTCTTGGGCTGATTTATCCGTTTGGAAGGCGATGCTGAGTTCTCGTTTCATTAGGTTAGCTCATCACTGTCGAGTTCACGTTTGTCGAGGCGTTCCACTTTCATAATCAGGCGTTCATCGGGGTCAGGGCAGACGACGAGGGAGTCACGATGCATCCAATCGTTCTCGGCGAGTTCGCGTTGCTTGGCGGCGAGGAGGGGCAAGACGGCACTGAGCGCGTAAATGCAGAAGTGCTTGCCCGCCGGAATCCGCAGGCGACTGCTTTCGGTGAGGTCAAAATAGTCCCCGACTGCCATGCCACAGACGGAGCGACCTTCAATCGCGGTGACGGTGACACGTAAATCATATAAGGTGAAGGGCTTGCTCATGGTGGATAACTCTCGTCTCTTGGGTTTGATGAATGTTTGTGATTTGTTTGTGTAAATATTGATATTTTGGGTGCTTCATCGTCGATTGTACAAATTTGCGTTAAAAAAGGCGAAAAAGTGCTGAAAAACTCCTGCTAGCAGGAGCTAGTAGACAAATATTTGAGTCACGAGGGGAATAATAGACATCCGATTCAATGTTTGCGTTAAGTTGATTTTTGGTTTGTTAAACTGCTAAAAGCATTTTAGCTATCAGCATGCTATATCGATTTAAGAATCGTATCATAAATTGAATGTTGAAGGGAGGACATTTGTCCATGCATTTGTCCACAATTTAATTATTCTTCATCTACTGAATAACGCTCGACGAGTTGATTGACTTCGTTGACCCATAGTTCACGATCTCTGAATGGCTGGATAGCCCTTTGACGGTTTCGGCGGGTAATTGTGCTTCGGCTTGCTTGCGAGAGGATTGAATAGCATTGCGAAGGTTGGTGAAAAACTCATAGTCATTTTCAAAGTTCTGTCGGTAGATTGTATCCTTCATGACTGGCAAGCGCATCATTTTCTCAAATTCAGTTAGAATGTCATCCATTGTCAGGCAATATTCAACATAATTCGTCAGTGAATTTGTCGCTCCTGATTGAGTTAATCGTTCATATAACTTATCTTGCCTTTCGTGTGAGGAAAACTCTATCATTACTGAATAGGCATATAATTCACCAAATACAGGAAATGTGAGTTGAGACTGTAGCCAATTTCTAAGAACCTTAAATTGTTTTTCCCAAGCTGGAATGTCGAGATTAGCGATATATTCATGAGTGCTACAAATGCAACATTGAGTCCAACAAACGCATAATGATATATTCCAGCATGTCTTGAAAATTTATCGCCCCCTTTACCTCCGGGTTTAAGCATTATCGTACCCCCAAATACTCTTTGATGGTGTCTTCGTCTTGGAGGCAGGCTTCGGCGGTGCCTTCAAAGGTGAGTTCGCCACCCCGCATGACAAAGGCATAATCACAATAACGGAGGATACGTCGGGCGTTTTGTTCGACGACGACGAGGGTTAACCCGAGTTCGCTGAGATTTTTGAGGACTCGAAAGACTTCGCTGGCAATCACGGGAGCCAAACCTGCACTGGGTTCATCGAGCAACATGATTTTGGGGCGGGTGAGCCAGCCTATCGCAATCGCCACCATCTGACGCTCACCCCCACTGAGTTGCCCGGCTTTTTGGCGTTCTCGTTTGCCTAAGATGGGGAATAAGTCGTGGACTTCCTTGATGGTGGTTTGCGCTGTGTCTTTAGGCAAGGTGCGGACACCGAGTTGCAAGTTCTCTCGGACGGTCAAATCGGCAAAGACATTCTGCCGTTGGGGGACATAGGCAATCCCATAATTGGAAATGGCTTCTGTCTTCACGCCGACAAGTTCTTGTCCCATGAATTGAATCGAACCGTTGAATATGGTCGTGATTCCCAAGATAGATTTCATGAGCGTGGATTTGCCAGAGCCGTTGGGACCGAGGACTGCCGTGAATTGACGCTCAGCAAAGGTGAGGCTGATGTCGTGCAAAATTTCGAGCTTGTTGTAGCCCGCGCGGAGATTGGTTATGGTGAGCATTAGTCTCCAAAATACACTTCGCGGACGGTGGCGTTGTTGGCGATGTCTTCCACTGAACCTTCTGCCAGTAGATTGCCCATGTGCATCACATAGACTGTGTCGACAAAATCAAACAGAATCTCCAGCCGATGCTCGACGATGAGGAAGGTGATGCCGTGTTCATCACGCAGACGGGCGATTTGCTTGAAGATGTCATAGGCGAGGTTAGGTGCGACTCCTGCTGTGGGTTCATCCAAGAGTAAGAGTTTCGGGTCGCCCATCAAAGCACGGGCTATCTCCAACAATTTCATCTGTCCGCCGGATAAGTCGGAGGCGAGTTTGTCGTAGGAGTCTCTGAGTAAGACTTGTTCCAACACCGCTTCTGCACGTTGGGCATGGGCGACTTCATCGGCTTGCCATGTGCGTCGCCAAGGGGCATACCATGGACGTTCCCCGCGTTGCTGTTTGATGGGAAGCAGGACATTATCCAGAACAGTCATCTGAAAATAAAGGGAGGGGTCTTGATACCCGCGTGCAATCCCTTGCTGAAAGATTTGGTCGGAGGTGAAACCCGTGATGTTCGTGCCATCAAAGAGGATGTCGCCTCCTGTGATGTCAACCGTCCCCGCGATGAGGTTGATGAGGGTCGATTTGCCAGAGCCGTTGGGTCCAATCAAGCCGATGATTTTGCCTTCTGGCACAGTGAAGGAAACATCATTTACTGCACGTAAGCCTCCATAATCTTTACGGATGTGTTTCAAGTCCAGCAGAGTCATGAGGCTTTGGCTTTCTCGGTCTGAAGGACTTGATGCGCGGGGGTGGTAATGGATTCTTCTGGCAGGAGACCTTGTGGACGGTAGCGTAACATCAGAAGGAGAATCACGCCAAACAGGATAAAGCGGACATAGTTGAATTCGAGTGTTACACCACTCATATTCATCTGGATGGCGGCGATGGCGGTTACACGGTCTAGCACCGTAATCAACAACGCGCCGAGTAATGCGCCACGCATATTGCCGAGTCCGCCGAGTACAATCATCACCCAGACATCAAGTGTTAACGTTACCACATAATCATTCGTGCTGACGAAACCGAGATTGACTGCGAATAATACGCCTGAAATCGACGCAATCACGGAGCCGATGAGCATGATTTGAGCGCGAGCAAGAGAAATACGTTTGCCCAACGCGCGGGTGACGTTTTCATTTTCGCGCATGGCTTTAAGCATCCGTCCAAAAGGTGAGCGAATGAGGCGTTCACTGTACAGATAGGCAAGAAACGCAATGATGAGTACCATCCCCATGAAGAAAATCGAGGCAGTCCGGGAATCGTCGATAAAGGCGAAGGGCTGGGCAATCCCTGAAATACCATTGTGTGAGCAAATGAAATCGTCCATCCCACGCACGACAATGCGGACGACCTCGCCACCAACGAGTAAAACCAGTGCGAGATACCACTCTTGTTTGAGACGAAGAGTGACGTAAGAGACAACAAAGCCCACGAGTCCACCGATGATGGCAGAGATGAGCAGAGTCAGCGCGAAGTTGAGAAAGCCGACTGTGGGTTGCATTGCCATAATTTCAGAACGCAGTTGCAAGGCTGATGCCAAATCTGCACCGCAGGGATGGAGTATCTCTGTTCCTGCGAGAATAGGCAGTAGTCGAGTATAGGTGATGCCTGTGGTGTATGCGCCGATGGAGACGAAGACGGCTTGTCCGAAGTTGGGGACACCGGCTACTCCATATTCTAAATTCAGACTAATCGCCATCAAAGCGGAGATGCCAAAGAAGGTGAGGAGGGCAATCAGCGTAGCAATGATGTCGATGTTCATCGCTGGAGACCCCGCACATTGGAGATAAATTCGGTGAAACCTTGCGGACGAATCAGCAGGACAGCAATGATGATGATAAAGGGGATGGCTGGCTTGAAGCTGAAATCGACATCGAGATAGAAGTTCAGCAATTGCATGACGGTGTTCTCAGAGAAGCCGACGACATAGGCACCGAGTATCGTTCCTGTGAAGCTGGATAAGCCACCGAGTATCGCCGCCGCAAAGACGGATAGAATGGCTATCCATCCCATAAGTGGACTGACAGAGGTATTCAATCCCCATAATGCACCAGCTACGCCTGCTAGTCCGCCCGCCAAGAGCCATGTGTGATTCTTGACGCGCTCAACCGAGATGCCGATGACTCGCGCCAAGTTGAGATTATCGGCTAGGGCGCGCATCTCCCGACCTAAGCCCGTGTAGTTCAGCAAGAGGGTGAGCAGAAATACCAAGATGATGCTCGTTGGCACAACCCAGAGGAAGATGTTGGTGAGGATGATATTGTCGCCACGATAGATGATTTCTATCGGGATTTGAATGCGTTTCTCAAAGAGTTCCAAGGTGTCTGCGATGATGAACATGATGTAACGCAGGATGAGTCCGACAGCGAAGGAGGCGAGTAGTAGTGTATAGAAGGAGGCTTTTTGTCCTTCGAGTGACTTGAAGACAAATTGATGACTGAAGAAGGCGACCAATGCCCCCACGATGAAGGATAATCCCAAGACAACAAGGGGGTTCGTACTAAGAGTCATCGAGACAATCAACGCGGTGTATGCCCCAGCTGTGATGTATTCGGCTTGGGCGAAGTTGGGTAGGCGGATGACTTTCATGGTCAGGGTGATTCCCAACGCCATGAGTGCATACATGCTCCCGACTTGGATGGCATTGACAATGGACGTGATGAGTAGGCTGGGTGGCATGGGGTTTTTCTATTTAACCTCACCCCAAACCCCTCTCCGTTACCGCTTCCTGCGCGTAGACATAGCAGTTGGATGGAGAGGGGCTTTCAAAGGGTTAAGATTGGTCGGGCTTAATTATCCCTCAAAGACGAGCGAGTCGGATGAGCCGTTGTAGGTTCCCACTTGCACAAAGTCTGAGGCATCATCATTCACTTGATAAATGCCATAGATGGCTATCGCTTGGTCGCCGTTGTCATCAAGGAAGGCTTGAACGGCTGTCCCGATGTAATGGTTGGAGACGAAGGGTAACATCGACTTGACGGCTTCTCCATCATTGCCAACTGCGAGCATCGTCAGCATGGCGATATTGGCGGCATCATAGGCATAGTTGGTGAAGGGACCCGGCTCACTGCCATAGGCTTCCATGAAGTCATCAATGAATATTTGGGTGAGTGGAGTGGTTGAATCGGCAAAAGAGACCGAGACAAAGTTGGCATTGCTCAAGAGTTCGGCGTGTCCGGCATCTTCGAGGATTTCGGATGTCGCAAGGTTTTCAATCCCCATCCATTCAACGGTACTCAAAATGGGGTCAACCTGTGCCGATTGAAGCAGAATTTGAGCATCGGCAAGGAAGCAAATGCAGAAGAAGGCAGTGTTGCCAGAGCTTTGTAGGCTAGCGAGTTCGGCACTCACAGCAGCGGCTTCACTGGAGAGGTCAGCGGGGTCGGGCGCGTAGGCAATCGCGGAGACTTCTCCACCATCGGCATTTTGGAAATCAGCCGTAAAGCTATCAGCTAAGCCGTTGCCAAAGGGGTCATCAACATACAGGATAACCACGTTTTCATAACCACGTTGGGTAGCTACACCGACGAAGGCTTTCGAGGCGAAGGTGTCGGGTGGGTACATCACGCGGAAGATGTTGTCGCCGGGGATACCGCCTGCTACACCACTAGATGCGGGTGCGACGAGAACGACATTGTTTTCATCGGCGAATTGTTTTGCACCCAGCACTTCACCTGTGGTCAAGGGTCCGACGATAACTTGTGCGCCAGTGGTTTGTACGATAGTTTGGACAGCCCGTGCCGAACCATCGGGGGTTTGTTCGGTGTCTGCACTGGCAATCTCGAATCGAATGTTGGAGCCAGCCGATTCGAGTTCCGCGTTCATTTGATTGACGGCGAGTTCGATTCCACGCGCGAAATCTTCACCAAAGGAGCCAAGCGAGCCTGTGAAGGGTTGTGCCACACCGAGAATATAGGTTTCCATGTCATCTTGGGCGGTCACACCCAGCGATAGCATGGCAATCAATACCGTTAAAACAAGTAGTTTACTCAACAATCTAAGTGTCATTAGCTTTTCCTTCTCATATGTATAATTTTTGCTTTTGGCAGAGGAGAGTATAACGTTTAACTGAAGCAAGGTCAAAATACTTTTACAGCGACTAGACAGATATTTGACGGAAGTTCGAATTAATCGAATAGAATACTTTATCGGTCTCGTATTTCAGCATCAATTCAACCACAAAATGATAATCATGACTTCGCTAAAGTTCACCGTCGGCAATCAAGCCTTGTTCCCCGTCTGATCCGAAACCTTGCCAGAAGTCGTCGATTTCACAAACAGATACGGCATATCCATGCCCGGGATTCCTCATCCAATTCAAATGATGAGCAAGCGTAACGCAAACTAAGAAATATTTCTGAGACATGTACCAAATGAGTGGTCTCGGATACTTCTTTAGCACCCAATTAATCTCATTGAACCGATGTCACTTACATTAATTTCACCATCATAGTACTCTTCAGCAAGGATCACCGCCTCAATTTCAGAATTTACGGTCACAGTAGTATATCCAATTGCCTCTACAATTTTCCCTTCGGTACTCACTTGCGTCGGTTCGTCCGTGATGCCGTAATAAACCGTGGAGCCGCTTTCTTGAATTTCAGTCAGGGCAATCGTGATGCCCTGTCCCACTTCAACAAACGTCATAGTGAAATCATTGCCAGACAAATCGAACTCAATATTCACCTCAGCGACGACACCCGCATCCTCAAAATTCAACAACCACAGCCCATCACGAGGTACGATAGGTCCATTAGGATTCGCTGTTATGGAGCAGTCAATTCCTGTTTCATCCGTAGATGAGTCGTCAGTATTGGACGCTGAAGGGACTTCTGCTCGACGAATAAAATCAGAAACAACAGCGGCAACCTGCTCTCCTAGAGCTGGTGTCACACGGTTTAATCCCAAGAGCGATTTAGCATAGACTTGCTCGTTAACGGTCAAATCACTTGTGGACAGCTCGCCCGCTTCAAGACGAATAACCTTCGAGGCGGCAGCGACCGCTGTTGCCGACATATCAAGTGCTTCTTCTTCGCTGATTTCCCCTTCAACCACCGCCGCTTGTATCTGACCCAGCAAGACAATTAAATTGAAGTTGAGGTCTTCGAGGCGGGTTCGACTCGTATCGACATTCACCACACCTGTCGATTGAAAGCTAAGTTCAAACAATTCATTCAGTATGAAGCTGACCTCGCCAGCGTCTTCTGGGGTATCAATCAATAAGGCACTTTCGGGCGCACCCTCACAGGGATAATCTTCGATACCCGTGCGGGCGGTGAAGGTTGCCATTGTTGGGGTGATGTCGCTGATTTCCACATCCCCATAGGCGACGATGGTTGCTGGCGTGGTATCGGTTTCCATACTTGCTTGGACACGGATAACCACCATGCCCCATTCCGTTGCATCAGCATCCATCGGAGTTAAAGTAAGGCTGGAAATATCGGCTAGGCTGACGATATCGCCGGGTTCTGAGAAGGTGATGACAGCACCGTCTACACCTTCAACAGTCACTCCGCCATGCGCGAAGCAAGCGTGATTGGGTTCGATAGTCTCGCAAAGTTCATCTGCATTGCGAACGGCAGTGTCGACGAGAGCGAGACAGGCATCCATATCCTGTGCGATGACCACAAAGGCTGACAAAAGGACACTAAGCCACATCATGATTGACCGCTGTACACGTCTCATCATCTGCTCCGTCCACTCTTTAAGGGAAGTATACCATGTGACGAATCGGTATCAAAATATCTCTGCTGTTATTATCACGCCAGCTCCAATATTTTGATAAGGTGCTAGACTTCTGATATGGATTGTATTGACATATTGTATATTGTCCCTCGTTTTCGATGTCATAAAGAAACCAATTTCCGTGATGAAAGAATCAATATGAGTAATATAAAACTTGCAGATTATTATTCGGCTGGATATTTCCTTATCCGAAAAAATCAACGACCTTTCTGGCTGATTGATGAAAATAATCTTGTGTCTCAAGAAATGATTAGCCTTGAAACCCAATTCTGTCCACAGTTCAATTTGTATTGGGGATGGAGTGATAATCGCCGAGATAAAGCATTAGCTTTTGGAATTGATAAAACAAAATTAGATGAACTTAAGGAATGGTGTCTATATGATCGGCAAGACAGGGTAGATGTCTGGGGGATGTTTCATTCGCCCGCGATTGCGCGGGATTTCATCAATCGGTTTATCGCTAAATCAACATACGACGGTCTATATATTATTGGTGTTGGTTTACATCACACCTGTCTTGAAGATTGGCAAGAACCATATGGAGATGAGGGAGTTGAAACGCGAATCCTCCAACAATTACCAATGGAAACAGGTGGGGATATTCTGGGTTTTGATGTTGCTGGTTATGCTCATAATGCTTTTGACCATACGTGGTTCAGCCATATGCATCACATGGGCATTTTTCAGGAATTAGGTATCCGCGCAAGCGAATACGGCTTACTTCAGACAAGAGAAGAAGCTCTACAGGTACGTGATTACACGGATATCCATGACAAGAATATGGGTTATGAATACTGGTTGTTGGTTTCTTATCCGCTACCAAGCCATCTCTAAGATTTCAGTGAGTTCGTCGGTGGTCAATTGAATAGGATTGCCTTTCATGCTACTGGAGTTGGCGGACTTCTCGACAATCTCAGCGAAGTCGGCTTGTTGTATGCCATACTCACGTAGGCCGGGGATGTCGAATTGAGATACCGCCTCTTGTATCCAGACAATCGCATCTTGGGAGTCGGCTCGGCTATCCCCTGTGAGGATGCGTCCGATAGTATTGTAGCGTTCTAGGGCGGGATTATCTGCGTCTCGTTGGGAGAGCGCACGGACATTTATATGGATAACAGCACCTAATAAGCGCGCACAGATTGCCCCATGCGGAGCTGGATACATGCCACCGAGTACACCTGCGAAACCATGCACTGCCCCCAATTTGGCATTCGCCAGTGCCATCCCACCAAGCAAACTAACAAGTGCCATATCGGTACGTGCTTCGACATCGGAGCCATCTGCCACAACACGATGGAGGGATTGTGACGCACGGGCAAGTCCTTCACGGCAGAGGGCATCCGTCATAGGGTTGGCGAGATGGGAGACGAAGGGTTCGAGAACTTGGGTGAGGGCATCCATCCCAGTTGAAGCGGTGACAGATTTGGGGACAGAGAGAGTCATCTTGGGGTCAACAATGGCGACTTGGGGGATCATCTTCACATTGCGCAAGCTAACTTTGCGTTGGTGTTCTTCAGACTTTAGGACGGCGTTTTTGGTGACTTCGGCTCCGGTTCCAGCAGTGGTGGGTATAGCGACGAAAGGTAGGGGCGGGTGAAAG